>VEPF01000257.1:3419-21102 GCA_012027055.1 Gemmatimonadota bacterium
CGGCGACGCGGCGACGCCGTTCGGGATCAAGGCCATGGAGGAGCTGCAGAAGCTCAACCCGACCAACGACACCGCCACCAACCCGATGGTCATGCTGCTGGCCATCAACACCGCGAGCGTGCAGGTCATGCCGCCGGTGCTGCTGCTGGCCCTGCTGGGCCTGCAGATCAACCAGCTCTTCTTCGCGATCTTCATCACCACGGTGCTGTCGCTGATCATCGGCGTCGCGTCCGCGATCCTGTACGGGAAGCTGCCGGGCTACCGCAACTCCGATCCCAACCGCAACCCGCCGGCCGCCCCCGCGCCGGCCGCCGCCGCCTGAGGACGCCATGGAGACATTCCGCAACGTTCTCGGCCTGCTCTCGTTCTTCGTCATCCCGGTGATCCTGGTGGTGATCCCGCTCTACGGGCTCCTCAAGCGGGTACCGGTCTACGAGAGCTTCGTGGAAGGCGGCAAGGAGGGCTTCCAGGTCGCGGTCCGCATCATCCCGTACCTGGTGGCCATCCTCTTCGCGGTCGGGATGTTCCGGGCCAGCGGGGCGATGGACTTCCTGGTGAAGGTGCTGGATCCGGTGCTGCGTCCGCTCGGCTTCCCCGGCGAGGTGCTGCCGATGGTGATCGTCCGGCCGCTGACCGGTTCCGGCTCGGCCGGGCTGGTGGCCGACATGATCCGGCAGTACGGCGAGGACTCCATCTTCGTGAAGATGGCCGCGGTCATGTTCGGCTCGACCGAAACCACCTTCTACGTGATCGCGGTCTACTTCGGCGCCATCGGCATCAAGAAGACGCGGCACGCGGTGGCCGCCGGCCTGACCGCGGACATCGCGGCGATGATCATCGCCGTGTGGATCGTTCGACTGCTGTTCTCGTAAGCGAGCGGACCCGGCGGGGCAGGCTGCCCGCCGGGTCCGCTCCGGTTTCCCCCGCCCGCTCCGCGCGCTCCCGCCGGCAGGTGATCCAGCAGGTAGCGGGTGAGCAGCGAGTACAGGTGCAGCGTGGTGCCCCTGCCCTCGGAGATGGCGTGCGTGCGGTTCGGGTAGACCATTACGTCGAATGGCTTACCCAGCTCGACCAGCCTGTTGATCAGCCGCTCCGTGCCCTGGTAGTGGACGTTGTCATCGCCCGTGCCGTGCACCACCAGCAGGTCCCCCTCGAGGCCCGCGGCGTGGCTGATCGCGGAGCTCTGCTGGTAGACCTCCGGGTGCTGCTGCGGCAGGCCCATGTAGCGCTCCTGGTAAACCGTGTCATACAGGTGCTCATCGGGCACCGGCGCCACCGACATGCCCACGTGGTACACGTCCGGGTAGCGGAACAGGGCGTTCAGCGTGGCCGTCCCGCCGCCGCTCCAGCCCCACACACCCACGCGGCTGGCATCGATGTACGGACGCGTGCGGACCAGGGCGCGCACCGCGTCGGCCTGATCGCGGCTGGCGAGCGTACCGATCTGCTGGTAGACCACCTTCCGCCAGGCGCGGCCGCGCGGTCCGGGTGTGCCCCGGTTGTCCACGCTGGCCACGATGTAGCCCTGGCCGGCCAGGAAGCGATGCCACAGCATCCGGGCGCCGCCCCAGCGGTCCACCACGGTCTGGGATGCGGGCTCGGTATAGACGTACATCAGCAGCGGGTACCGCTTCGAGGGGTCGAAATCGCGCGGCTTCATCAGCCAGCCGTCCAGCGCCACGCCGTTGCCGATGTCGATGCGGAAGAACTCCGTCGGCGGCTCGAGCAGGCTGGCGGCCGCGGCGCGCAGGGGCGCGTTCGCGACCAGCGTGCGCACCGGCTGATGGCCCGGCAGCCGGACCAGCGCCGTGCGGGGAGGAGCATCCATGCGCGACACGGTGTGCAGCGCCCAGCGCGCGTCCGGTGAGATGTCGTAACTGTTCGAGCCCACGTCCGCGGCAGGCGTCACCCGCTGCGCGGCCCCGCCCTTCAGCGGCACCCGGTACAGGTAGTGCTGGGCCGCGTTCTCCGGCGACGCGTCGAAATAGATCCAGCTGCCCTTCGGGTCCACGCGCAGGACGCGGATCACGTCGTACTCGCCCGGCGTGAGCAGCTTCACCTCGCGGCCGTCACGCGAGACGCTGTAGATGTGCTGCCAGCCGTCGCGCTCGCTCGGCCAGAGGAAGCGCTTGCCATCATCCAGCCAGGTGATCTCCTCGACGACGTCGAGCCACGCCGAGTCCCGCTCCACGAACACGTCTCGCACGGCGCCAGTCCCCGCGTCCGCGAGCATCACGCGGTTGGTGTTCTGGATCCGGTTCATGCGCTGGAGCAGCAGTTCGCTGGGGCCCGCCCACTCCATCCGGGGCAGGTAGTCGTCGCGCGGGTCGCCGGGCAGCTGCAGCCACACCGTCTCGCCGCCGGTCGCGTTCACGACCCCGGCCTTCACGGCCGAGTTGGTGGTGCCGGCCTTGGGGTACTGCACCGGGATGGTGAAGGAGTAGAGCGAGTCCGTGTCATTGATCAGCAGGAAGTCCCGCACGCCGGTCATGTCGAACTGCCAGTAGGCGATGCGGGTGCCGTCGGGCGACCAGCGGAACGCGTCCCGCAAATTGAACTCCTCCTCGTAGACCCAGTCGGTGGTGCCGTTGACCAGCGTCTTCGAGCCGTTGCTCGTGAGCCGCACGCGCGCGCCGTCGGCCACGTTCTCCACGTAGAGGTCCCCCTGCTGCACGTACGCCCCCCGCGTTCCGTCGGGCGAGCACTTGGCGAACATCAGCGTGGCAGGCGGCGCCCCCTTCGCGAGCTGGCGCAGCGCCCCGCTGGCGAGATCCAGCACCCAGTAGTCACCGCGGGTTTCGTCCCGCCAGACGCGGGCGGTGTTGGTGAAGACCAGCAACCTGCGGGCATCGGAGGACCAGGCGTAATCCGCGATCTCCAGTCCTTCCCGGGTACCGGGCGGCGTGAGCTGCGCGGCCGCCACCAGCACGGTGCGGGCGCCGGTCGCGGTCTCGTAACGCACGATGCTCGAGCCGGTGGAGTCCGACTCCACAGTGGTATAGGCCGCGCCGTTCTCGATCCAGCGGGCGGGACCGAAGCGCTGGGCGGCGTACGTGGGCGAGGCAAAGAGCTGCTGGAGCTCCTGCTGCGTGGCGGCAGGGAGCGTGTTCTCCTGCGCCGGTAGCGGTGGGGCGGCCACCGCCACCAGCAGCAGCACGTTGATGGCAGCAAGGCGACGTCGCATGGCGTTGGCTCCGTTCGATCCGTCGGGTGCGGGAAAGTACCCACGTTAACGCGAGCCTTCATGGCGGGGAACGGCCGGCGGGCGCGGGGCCGCTCGCGCCCCACGTCTGATCACCGGGGCTCCCGCCGGTGCCGGCCCGTGCGGGATCGGAACCGCGGTCGGTGCGGGGACCAGTACCGCCCGGGCGGCAGGAAGGTGGCCCGGGTCGGCGTGAGCCTTGACAAGCGGCTCAGGATGCACGCAAGTTTGTGCGGCACCCGAACAAAGTTCGGTGACGAAGTGGTCCCCCGCGTTCCTGCAACGCGGCAAGAGGAGGCTCGGATGAGCACGTCCGGATGTGGTGCACGCTGGTTCGGCCGGCGGTTCGCGGTATTGCTGGGAGTATGCGCGGTGTTGGCCCGCGCGGGCGGGGTAGGCGCGCAGGTGCAGCGAGTGAGCGTGGTGAGCGATGCGGCCGGCATGCGGCTGCAGGTGGACGGTCGTGACTTCCTGGTGAAGGGAGTGAACTGGGACTACTTCCCGATCGGCGAGAACTACGCGTACAACTTCTGGGGCCAGCCGGATGGGTTCATTGAGGCCGCGCTCGCGCGGGAGATGCCGCTGCTGCGGGCGATGGGGGTGAACGCGATCCGGCAGTATGCGGGGGTGCCGCCGCGGTGGGTCCGCTACATCTACGAGCGTTACGGGATCTACACGGTCCTGAATCACGCGCTGGGGCGTTACGGGGTGACGGTGAACGGCGTCTACAGTGCCCAGACGGACTACTCGAATCCGCAGGTGCGCGCGGCGCTGTTGGGTGAAGTGACCGCGCTGGTGGAGCAGTTCCGGGGAACGCCGGGGGTGTTGCTGTGGTTGCTCGGGAACGAGAACAACTACGCCCTGGAGTGGCGGTCGGCGGAGACCGAGAACCTGCCGGCAGGCGAGCGGCAGGCGGCCAGGGCGCGCCACATGTACTCGCTGTTCGGGGAGGTAGCGCGGGCGGTGAAGGCCCTGGACCCGAACCATCCGGTGGCGCTGGCGAACGGCGATGTGCAGTACCTGGACATAATCGCGCAGGAAGCCCGGGGGCTGGACGTGTTCGGGGCGAACGTGTACCGGGGCATCTCGTTCGGGGATCTGTTCCAGCGGGTGCGGGACCAGCTCGGGCTGCCGGTGCTGCTCACGGAGTTCGGGGCAGACGCGTGGAACGCGCGGGAGGGGCGCGAGGACCAGGTGACGCAGGCGCGCTACCTGCTCGGGCAGTGGCAGGAGATCTACGAGCAGAGTGCGGGCAAGGGCCAGGCGGGTAACGCCATTGGCGGCTTCACCTTCCAGTGGACGGACGGCTGGTGGAAGACGGGCCAGGAAACGCGCCTGGACGTGCACGACGTGACCGGCGCCTGGTTCAATGCCGGTTACCCGGAGGACTACACTCCGGGTGAGAACAACATGAACGAGGAGTGGTGGGGGATTACGGCCAAGGGACCGCCCGATGCGCGTGGCCTGTTCGATCTGTATCCGCGGGCCGCCTACTACGCGTTGCAGCGCGTGAACGCGCTGGAGCCGTATGCTCCCGGGGTCGATGTCGCGGCGATCCGCCAGCACTTCCGGGGGATCGAACCGGCGGCCATGGCGCTGCTGGCGCGCGGCGACCAGGCCGCCCTCGCCGCCGCGCGGCAGGAGCGCTTCCGGCTGGCGGGGCTCCGCCTGCAGCTGGAGACCTTCAGCACGGGCGGAACGCTGATCCGAACGCCGCGCGAAGCCGTGGCCAATTCGGTCCAGCGACCGTCATTCCGGGGCTTCGATCACCTCGAGTCGTTCTACGCCGACCTGGAAGCGCAGCCCGCCCCGAACCTTAGTGCGGCGCTCTCGCTCAACGTGCTGGGCCATGTCCCGGAGAACCCGATCGATGAGATCTTCTACGAGAACCGGGGTCGCCGGCGGGTGGTGGAAACGCCGGGGGAGCCGCTGGCAGTAACGGACTTCGAGCGGCTGCGCGTGTATCGCGCGTCGTTCATGTGGGACGAGCGCTGGTTCCGGGTGGATGGCTTCTACCGCACGGGCCATTACCACTGGGGTTACGAGGGCGATCTCTTCGGCCTCTATCGGGAGGCCAACTACGGTCCGAACATCGACATCTACAACGGCGATGCGCCGCTGGGTGCGGAGTTCGCGGGGAAGCGCGGCCTGGACGGGTTGAAGGTGGCGTTCGGGCCCGAGCTCTGGTGGGGTGCCAATCCGGCCGTGCTGGCGAAGTATCGGCACAAGGTAGGTCCGTTCACGGCGACCGCGATCTATCACGAGGACCTGGCCCGGCAGGCGACTGCGACCAGTTCCTTCGCCGTGCCGGTGCCGCCGGTGCGCCGGGCGACCCTTGCCCTGACGGCCACGCGCGGACCGCTGACGCTCGACCTGGGCGGGATCTGGGGCGGCAACACCAAGTTCGGCGATGCCTTCCAGGTGCTCGAAGGGGACGAGGGCAGCTACCGGGTGCTGCAGGACTCGATCCGGCCGTCCGACGCCTGGGGCGGCACGCTCAAGCTGACTTACCAGGGCGGCCGGTTCAACTGGTACGGCCAGGCGTCCGCGATGGGGCTGGTGGCAGATGCGGGGCCGACCTCGGTGGTGACCTTCACGGGTTGGCAACTGCGCAGCACCGGTAGCGGGAATGTGCGGAGCCTGCTCACCGGTGTGGCACTGAATCTCGGGAAGCTGCAAGTCGCGCCCAACTTCCTGTGGCAGAAGCCGGTGGTGGGACCAATCCCGGCAGACGTGCCGGCGCCGGGACGCCCGCGCAACATCCTCAGCGATCCGTTCGCAGTGCGTGCCAACCGCGAGACTGTGGCCGGCGAGCTGATGCTCTCGTTCGACCCCACGCC
This sequence comes from Gemmatimonadota bacterium, assembly GCA_012027055.1. GTDB lineage: Bacteria > Gemmatimonadota > Gemmatimonadetes > Longimicrobiales > RSA9 > VEPF01. Next base: position 9,462 of record VEPF01000257.1, read on the forward strand.
CGCGACCTGGATGTATGCGTGGGACAACGACGTCCGCGAGGACGCGAAGTTGGCGTTCAGCATCGGCGCGACCGTGCGCCACCTGCCCACCACCCAGGATGCGGCCATCGGCATCCTGGCCGACGGCCGCACCATCTTCGCATTCCCCGGTGCGGCTCCGGCCCGGGACCTGTGGGAAACCCGCGCCCGCGTCATTGCGCGGCCGCTGGGTGGGCTGCGCCTGATCGCCAACCTGTACGGCGGCACTGCCGAGCCGAACGGTAGTGATGCCCGCCTGATCCATCGCTACGGTGGGGACGTGCGCGCCGTCCAGGGTTCCACGAAGCTGGTGGCGGCGGCCCGCTTCAACGACTGGGGTCCGTTCGACTACCACCGGGACTTCAACCTGACCTACCCGCAACAGTACTCGGCGGACCTGTCGCGCACGCTGGGGAACCCATCCTGGTTCGCGCTGCCCCAGACCAGCATCGGGATTCGGGGGACGTGGCGCTCGCTGGACCGCTATTCCCCGCGCTACTGTCCGGCGCGCATCACGAATCCGGTGACCGGCCTGTTGACCTGCGATCCCACCGCGCCCGGCGACGAAGGCAGCGAGTGGGAGATTCGGACCTACCTTAGGATCGGGCTGTAGCCGGCCGGGCTGGCCCCTCCCGCCGCCGGGAGGGGCCTGGCTGGATCCTGCCACGACAATGGTCACTCATCCGAGGTTGACTCCATCATGAGCCGCAGATTGTTCGCAGCTGCCGACCAGGAACGCGCCGAAGCCATCCTGTCCCGCATGACCCTGGCGCAGAAGGTCGGGCAGATGACCCAGGCCGAACGAATGGCCGCCACGCCCGCCGACGTCCGGGATTATCACCTCGGCTCGATCCTGAGCGGGGGAGGGTCCTGCCCCGGAGACAACACCCTCGCGGACTGGGTAGCGATGAACGACGCGTACTGGGCCGCGTCCATGGACGCCGGTCCCGGGCGCATTCCCATCCCGATCCTGTACGGCGTAGACGCGATCCACGGCAATGCCAACGTGCGCGGGGCGACCGTGTTCCCTCATAACATCGGCCTGGGCGCCGCCCACGACCCCGACCTGATCGAACGCGTCGCGCGCGTCTCCGCCCGGGAGATCCTGGCCACGGGTGTCGAGTGGACCTTCGCGCCCACCCTGGCGGTGGTGCGCAACGACCGCTGGGGCCGCACCTACGAGAGCTTCTCCGAAGACCCGGAGATCGTCACTGCTTATGCCGGACGCATGGTGCGGGGGCTGCAGGCGGACCTGGAGACGGACGCGGTGATCGCGTGCGCCAAGCACTGGGTAGGCGATGGCGGCACCACCGATGGCGTGGACCAGGGCGACACGGCAGTGTCCGAGGCGGAACTGGAGCGCCTGCACATCGCCCCGTACCACGCCGCGCTGGCTTCCGGGGTGCTGACCGTCATGGCTTCCTACAACAGCTGGAACGGCGAGAAATGCCACGGCAGCCGGTACCTGCTCACGGAAGTTTTGAAGGGCAAGCTGGGGTTCGAGGGCCTGGTCATTTCGGATTGGGACGGCATCGACTACCTCGCGCCCGACTACGGTGACGCGGTCGCGCTGGCGGTCAACGCCGGCATCGACATGTTCATGGTGTCCGCCAAGTGGCCGGAGTTCATCACGCAACTGCTCCGGCACGTCCGGGAGGGGACCGTGCCGGTGGCACGTATCGACGATGCCGTGCGCCGGATCCTGCTGGTCAAACTGGCGTACGGGTTGTTCGAGAGACCACGTCCGGCGGAGCGGCCGTGGTCCTGTCATGCCAGCTTCGGCTCGCCCGCCCACCGCGCCGTGGCCCGGGAGGCGGTGCGCAAATCGCTGGTGCTGCTCAAGAACGACCGAGCCATGCTGCCCCTTTCCCGCGGGGCGCGCATCCTGGTGGCGGGCAAGAACGCCGACAACCGCGGCCACCAGTGCGGCGGCTTCACCATCGCCTGGCAGGGGACTTCGGGCAACGAGCAAGTGGTGGGGGGGACGTCGATCTGGGAAGGGATCCGGGCGGCGGCGCCTGGTGCGTTCCTCTCGCCCGATGGGGCGGCCGCGGCGCCCGGCCGGTTCGATGCGGCGGTAGTGGTGATCGGTGAGCACCCGTATGCCGAGGGCATGGGCGATCTCCGCCGGCCCGATCGCCCGGTGCAGCGCGGGTCCCAGGCGCTGCCGCTCGGCACGACGCTCAGTCCTTACGGTGACACGCTCGAGCTGGCGGCAACCCACCCGGAAGACCTGGCGGTGATCCGCCGCATCGCCGAGGCCGGCATCCCGGTGGTGGCCGTGCTGGTGTCCGGCCGGCCCCTGGTGGTGAACGCGGAGCTGGCGGCGGCTGCGGCGTTCGTGGCGGCGTGGCTGCCCGGGTCGGAAGGCCAGGGCGTGGCCGACGTCCTTTTCGGCGACTACCCGTTCCAGGGCCGACTCTCCTTCTCGTGGCCGCGCCAGGCGCACGGCGACGCCAACCGCGGTGACCCGGTCGCGGACGCGCTGTTCCCCTACGGCTTCGGAATGGACTGAGCAGGCCGGGCTGCGCGGCCGGGGGGGGGGGGGGGGGGCGGCGCCCCCCGGGGCAGGGCGGGGGGGCGGGCCCGGCCCGGGGCACGGCTTCGGCGCGGCGCGTCTCGAGCTGCCGGCGCACCTGGTGGGCCTTCTCTTCGGTGATCGTATAGGTGGCGATCGCCCAGATGGCCACGGTCGATGCGATGGCGGGGACAAAGGCGTCGCAGAGCCGCATGAGCGTTATGGTACGGGGCAGCTGGTTACCGCCCAGCGCCACATCAAAGCCGGTGAGGTTGAGGAGATAGCCGCCGCCGGCCAGCGCGGCCGCCATGCCCAGCTTCACCACCCACCAGTAGGTCGCGCCGTACATCCCCTCGCGGCGCTGGTGGGTGTCCAGCTCATCGACGTCCACCACATCCGCGATCATCGAACCCATGAGCGTGAACAGCCCGCCCAGCCCGAAAGCCATGAACGGCGCGGGCAAGAGGACCAGCGCCGGGATCTGCGGATTGTAGCAGAACCACTTCATGGCGTAGCCGACTACGGAAATGCCGGTGGAGACGAAGAAGGCGTGCCGCTTGCCGACCCGGGTAGCCAGCCAGGTCACGAGAGTGATGACCACGAACGTGGAGATCGCGCTGACGGTCCCCGCATACCCGGCATACTGGGCGCCGCGCGCCTGGTCCCCGCCGAAGACGTAGTAGATGATCACGTACGACTGGAACGACGAGATCAGGATGAAGCCGTTGAAGACAAGGAACGTGGCCGTGCAGAGCTTGAGGAACGCGCGCGAGCGCCAGGTGGTGGCGAACGCGTGCAGGAACTCGCCCACCCCCCGGCTGAAGGCGCTGCCGGCGGATTTGCCGGCGGCGTGCTTTTGCGCGGTCTCGGCCCGGGCCACGTCCTTGAGCCGCTCCCGCAGGAAGATGGCCGGCATGATGCCCACGACCGCGGCAAGGACGCCGATGGCGATGGCCAGGCCGGCGGCGCCAGAGACCTGGTCCGGGAAGAAGCGGTTCGAGGTCATGACCCAGAGGAACCAGGGCGAGACCACGTAGGCGAGCTGGCCGATGAAGTTCTGCACGCCCATCAGGCGGGGGCGCTCGTGGTAGTCCGGCGTCAGCTCGTAGCCGAGGCCCACCCAGGGGGCCGCGAACACTGTGTAGGCCACATAGAACACCACCGACCCGGCCAGGAAGTACCAGAAGTAGAACGACTCCGGGCGGCCGCGCGGCAACTGCCAGAGCAGGGCGAAGGTGATGCCCGAAGCGATCGCGCCCAGGAAGATGTAGGGCCGGCGCCGTCCCCAGCGCGTGCGGGTGTTGTCGGAGATGAAGCCCATCACCGGATCGATCAGGGCGTCCGTGAGGCGGGGCAGGGCAGCGACCAGTCCCACCAGGGCTGGGTTCATCCCCAGGCCCAGGTTCAGGACGATCACCATGCCGCCGATCGCCGCTGCGAGCAGGTTGTTGACGAACGCGCCGAGCCCGTAGATCACCTTGTAGCGAAACGCGATCCGGTCTTCCGGGGCGGTGGTGTGGCGGTCGCGGACGCCGGTGTGCCGCCCGGCGAGGCGCGCGTGCCAGGCGGCGATCGCGAGGCGCGCCAGGTCCCTGATCCGCCCGCTCACGGCCGGCCTGCGGACTGATAGACGCGCACGTAGTCGGCCAGCATGGCCTGCGGCAGTGGAGTGCTCGCATCGGGAGCGCCCACGCAGCCGCCGCCGACCGCCACGTTGAGGATGATGTAGAAGGGGTGGTCGAACACCCAGGCGGCCGGCAGGTCACCGGGCCGGATCACCTGGTAGAGCTTGTCGTCCACGTACCAGCGGAGGCTCGCCTCGGTCCATTCCAGCGCGAAGGTATGGAACCCGGTGTCGAACCGGTCCTGCGCCAGGTCGAACTGCCGGCCGATGCCGCCCGTACCGGAGTAGCCGGGCCCGTGCACCGTACCGAGCACGGTGCTGGGGTTCTGTCCGCGGAACTCCGTAATGTCGATCTCGCCGCACGCCGGCCAGCCGGTGGTTGTCTGGTTGGCGCCGAGCAGCCAGAAGGCCGGCCAGATGCCTTTGCCCCGCGGCATCTTGATGCGCGCCTCGTACCGTCCCTCGGCCTGCTCGAACAGACCCCTGGTGGTAATGCGCGCGGAGGTATAGCTGCGGCCCAGCCAGGCCTCGCGCCGCGCGGTAATTGCGAGGTTGCCGGCGCCATCCAGGGAAGCGTTTTCCGGCCGGCCGGTATCGTACTCGAGCTGGGCATTCCCCCAGTCGGTCCCGATGTCGAAGCGCCACTTGGTGGCGGCGGGCAATTGTCCTGCGGGACCCTCGAATTCGTCCTGCCAGACAAGCTGCCAATCGTGAGCGCCTTCATCTGACGGAGAGGCGCAGGCGGCCAGGCAGGCTACCGCTGCGGCCGTGAGAGCGAGGAGAGCGCGACGCTGCGGCTTGGCTTTCATGTTTCCGCCTGTCAGTGGTGCAGGAAGGGCTTCGGGTCCTTCAGTGCGGCATCCAGCACGAGCGTGGCAGCACCAACCGCCCCGGCCTGGGGACCGAGCTGGCTGGTGACGATGGCGGTGCGCGCGGAACTCACCAGGGTGCGCGCGGCCACCGCGTGGCGGAGCGGTTCGAGGAGCAACTCTCCCACCCGCACCAGCCCGCCGCCAAGGATGACCAGCGCCGGGTTGTTGAGATTCAGCAGCCCGGCGAGCGCCAGGCCGAGGTGCTCTGCGGCTTCTGCGATGCCCTGGAGCGCCACGGGATCGCCCGCCAGCGCGGCGTCTTCCAGCTCCGCGATGGTGAACGGTCCGTCCGGGAGCATGCTGGCTGGTGCTGCGGCGCGCAGCTCACCCGCGCGGGCCAGCAGTTCCTTCGTGCCGACGAAGGTCACGAGGCAGCCGCGCAAACCGCACACGCAGGGCTGTCCGTGCAGATCGATGGCCAGGTGGCCGATCTCGCCCGCGAGCCCGCGTGAGCCACGGTAGATCTCGCCGTCCAGGATGTGGCCGAGGCCGATGCCGGTGGCGAGCTTGATGTAGGCCAAGTCAGCCACGTCCCGGCCGGCGCCCCACCAGTGCTCGGCCAGCGCCGCCAGGTTCGCATCGTTGTCGATGAGCAACGGCACCCCGTAGCGCTCGCCCAGGACTTCCAGGCCGCTCTGCCCCTGCCACGCGGGCAGCACCACCTCGGAGAGCCGCCCGGGATTGGCCGGATCGACGGGACTGGGTACGCCCACGCCGATGCCGGCCAGGCGCCCCCGGCTGCTCGGCACCTCGGCGAGCGCGGCGTCGCAGAGTGCCACGATCAGAGCACGCGTGCCCACCGGATCGGCCCGGACCGCGTGGTCGCGCGCCCGCCAGGCGATCACCCGGCCGCGCAGGTCGGTCAGCGCCACCGCGACGTGCGTGGCGCCAACGTCCACACCCAGGATGAACCTGGCCCGATCGCGGAACTCCAGCATGATGGGGCGGCGACCGCCGCTGGACTGTCCGGCGCCGGTCTCCTTGACCAGGCCCGTACCCAGCAATTCGTTCACGATCACCGACACCGTCGAGCGCGAGAGGCTGGCGCGCCGGGCGATTTCCGCGCGCGAGATACGGCGCTCCCGCCAGATCAGCTGAAGCGCGGAATCCGTCAACCGCCGTGCCTTCACCGGCGGCAGGAACTGCTCCTGGGCCGCGCGGGGCGCGACTGCCGGGATCGCCTTGTGACGCGCCATACCCTCGCCTTCCGCTGCGTGCTACCGGTGCAGGTAGATGTTGTCCACGAACACCGTCTTCGGCCCGCTGCCATCGGCCACGAACAGCATCTGGGCCAGGTGCGCCCGCGTGGTCAACCCCGTGAACGCCGACAGCGGGATGTCCAGACTGATCCAGCTCCCGGTGGCGAGCGCCGGAGTGGTCGTCGCCGTGAACGCCAGCTCGTGCTCCACGTCATCGCCACCGCCGTAGCCGCCGTTCGCCCCGAAATCGACCAGCTTCACCCGGAAGGCTGCCGGCGGCGCGCTCGCGTCCGGAGTCCAGATGTCGAGGTGGAAATGCGGCATGGCAGCGGCATTGATCGGCGCTGACGTGAACTCGATCCCGGCAAAGACCAGGTTCGTGTACTTCTTCACGGCATTGCCCGAGATCTGCACGTCTTCCACGTCGGCCGCGTCCCACCCTGCCGACCACGTGTCCACGGGCACGTTCGCGTAGGCGTTGCTGTACAGCGAGATCACGTTGGCCGCCGGCAGCGTGGGCGTGGGCGCGGGCGCCAGCGGCGCGGTCAGCTGCCCGGCCCGGTAGAAGAAGACGTTGTCCATGTAGACAGTCTTCGGACCACTGGGGTCTGCCACGAACAGCAACTGGGCGAGGTGCTCACGCGTGACCAGTCCCGTGAAGGCCGCCAGCGGGATGTCCAGACTGATCCAGCTGCCGCTCGCCAGGGCCGGGCTGCTGGTGGCCGTGAAGGCCAGCTCGTGCTCGACGTCGTTGCCGCCGCCGTAGGCGCCGTCCGCCCCGAAATCGACGAGCTTCACCCGGAATGCGGCCGGCGCGTCGACCGGGTCAGGCGTCCAGATGTCCAGGTGGAAATGGGTCATGGCGGCCGCGTTCACGGGCGCGGACGTGAACTCGATGCCGGCGAACATCAGGTTCGAGTACTTCTTCGCGTCGTTCCCCGCGATCTGCACATCGGCCAGGTCGGCCGCGTCCCAGCCCGCCGACCAGGTGTCCACCGCCACGTTCGGGTAGCTGTTGCTGAACAGCGAGATCACGTTGCCCGCGGGGACCGTCGGCACCGGCGCAGCCACGGTCGGAGCGGTCGGTGCCGTGCGATAGAAGTAGACGTTGTCCACGAACACCACCCGCGGATCGCCGGAGATGATGAGCTGGGCCAGGTGGCCGCGGGTCGTGAGCCCCGTGAACGCCGAGAGCGGCACATCGATCCCTACCCAGCTGCCGGTCGCCAGCGGGGGCGAGGATGCGGCCGTGAAGGCCAGCTCGTGCTCCACGTCGTCGCCGCCGCCGAAGCTGCCGTTGGCGCCGAAATCCACCAGCTTCACCCGCAGTGCGGCCGGGGCCGCAGTCGGGTAAGGGGTCCAGATGTCCATGTGGAAGCGCGTCATGGTCGAGGCGTCCACCGGATGTGACGTAAACTCGATCCCGGCGAACACCAGGTTGGTGTAGCGCTTGGTGGCGTTGCCCGAGAGCTGTACGTCGGCCACGTCCGCGTTGTCCCAGGATGCCGACCAGGTGTCCACCGCGACGTTGGGGTAGGCGTTGCTGAACAGCGATATCACCTGGGCCGCCGGCACCGACGGGGTGGGTGCCGCCGCGGCCGGCGAGGCGAGATAGAAGTAGACGTTGTCCAGATAGGTGATCGGGCTGGATCCGGCGATTATGATCTGCGCGAGGTGCGAGCGCGACTGGAGGAGCGGAAACGCGCTCAGCGGCAGGTCGATGCTGGTCCACGCCCCCGCTTTGAGCGCGGGCGACGTAGCGGGCGTGAGCGTCACCTCGCTCTCCGAGTCGTCGCCGCCGCCGTAGGCGCCGTTGGCCCCGAAATCCACGAGCTTGATCCGGAAGTTGCCCGCGTCGCGCACCCACAGGTCCAGGTGGATGTGGCTGGTTGCCGAGGCATTGGCGGTCTGGCTGCTGAACTCGATGGCCGCGTAGCCGAAGTTGGAGTAGCGCTTCACGGCATTGCCCGCGACCTGGACGTCAGCGACATCCGCTTGGTCCCAGCTCGTGGACCAGGTGTCCACGGTCGCGTTCGGGTAGGCATCGCTGAACAGCGACAGCACCTCGCTTGCGGGCCGCGTCGGGACCGGCGGGGCCGTCGTGGGAGGCGCCGTCGTGCTGAAGGTTATGGCGCCGCTCGCAGTGGCGGAGCCGAGCTTCGCCGTAATGGTCGCGGTGCCCGCCCCCACGATGCTGACCCGGCCGTCCGTTCCCACCCTCGCGATATTGCTGTCGGAGGACATGAACGTGAAGTAGGCGGGCGAGGCGGTGACCGTCTGATCGCTGCCGCCGACGTCGAATACCACGCTGGTCCCCTGGATCTGCACGGTCCGGCCGACTTCCTCGGTGAGCGTCTGCCGCGGGATGACCGGCCGCGGGAACGCGATCGTGCCGACCCGCTCGTACTGGATGTCGTCGAACCACACCTCGTAGCCCACGCCGCCCTCGCCGGCATCCGCGAACTGGAACAGGCCGCGCTCCAGGGCCAGCCGGTCCGAGAGCGGGATCGGCACCACGTACTTGCGCCAGGTGCTCGAGAGCTGCACGCCGGAACGGCTGGCGCCGAAGCGCGAGCCGCCCGTGTTGTCGTTCCCCAGCCCTACCATGTCCAGCGTCGCGGACCGGCTCGCCCGGGCCCAGAAGGTCAGCGCGTCGTACCCGGCCAGGTCGCGCGCCATCCCGGCCACCAGGGCGCCACCCGCAAAGCCGCCGGTCGGGTCACCGGGCGCGGGTACGCTGATCTTCAGCGCCGCCGAGCCGTCCGGCCCGCCCGTGGGATCCACGCTCAGCGCATCGAGCTTCGAGTCCTGGAACGCGGCATAGCCCACCTGGGCAGCGAAGGCGTCCTTGAACACGGCGCCGTCGCTGGGGAACCGCGCGGGGTCGAGCAGGTCCGCATCGCGGGCGCAGCTCGCGGGGATGAGGGCAACACTGGCAGCGAGCAACCCGATCGACAGCGCGGTCTTCCGGATCATCTTCGGCTCCGGGCGTGGGGAGGTCTCCGGCCGGCCGCGGGGCGGTGTGGGCGGACACCTCAATCTTTGTGCGGCACGCGAACAAAGTACGGGCTCCGCCGGGCCCTGTCAAGGCTGTCCCGGCGGGCACGAAGGCGGGCTTTGAACCGGCGGCGCAGGGAGGTGCCGGGAGCGGCGAGATCGGGTCAGCGGCGAGGGCTGAGCGAGTAGGAGTAGGCGATGTCCCCGGTCTTGCGGCCGTCGGTGAGTCCGGCCGGATAGACCTTCACGTACTCCACGAGGGCGCGCGCCGGCGAGACGCGGATGCGGAGGTAACCGGAACTGCCGAACATGACGCCGGAGAGGTAGCCGTAACTGGCGGGGCTGTACTGGTCGGTGATGCGCGCGTAGCTGGGCTGAGGCAGCAGCTGGTAGACGATCCCGTCCAGCTCCTGCCGGTTGAAGAAGTGGTCGTGGCCGTGAAACACGGCGGTCACGCCGGTCTCGACAAGGAGCTGGTGGATGGGTTTTTCCCAGCCGGGTCGCCGGGCCGAGAAGCCCCACGTCCCGTCGAGGTTCTTCCCGCCCCACTCGTAGAGGCCGGCCGCCTCGGTGCCGCCGCGGGGCTGGTCCAGGATGCCGGTGAGCAGCTGGTGCGCGAACACGAACTTGTAGCGGGCGCTGCTCTCGCGGAGCGTGCGCGCCAGCCAGCGGTACTGCGCATCGCCGAGGCTGAAAGCCCAGAAGTCCCGGCCGGGGTTCGACAGCGTGTACCAGTAGGGATCGAGCACCACGAAGAGCGCGTCACCCCAGGCAAAGGCGTAGTAGCCGTCGCGGACGCCGATGATCGGCTCGGTGGTGGTGCTGCCGGAGTAGAAGGTGCCGCCGGGCACGGGGTTGGGGTAGAGGCGCTGGCGGGCGCGGACCGCCCACGCGGCCAGGCTCTCGCTGCCGTTCAGCTCCCAGCCCTGCTCGCCATCGTGATTGCCGAGTGCGAGCAGGAGCGGCACGTCCGCGGCCGCGCCGGCCCAGTAGGGCCGGAGCCCGGCGGTGATTCGGAGCACGTCGTCGTAGTTGGCGGGGCTCCGCTTCTCGGTCATGAAGCTGTCGCCGAGGTCGATCAGGAAATCGGCGGTGTCCGCGGCCACGCGCGCCATCGCGGTCGCGAACACCTGGCCGTCGAAGCTGCCATCGCCATCGTGCGGGTCGGCCTCGACGTCGAACGTGAACTCCTGGCCGAGCGAGCGCTGGGTATGGAACGCGTGCACCGGCAGGGTGGCGGGAGCGGTGCCGCTGCCGGTACGGATGCGGTAGTGGTAGCGCGTATCCGCCGCGAGTCCCGCCAGCGAAACGTTGGCGGGCACACCCGCCTGCAGGCGCACGGCAGCCGTGCGCTGCGGGTACGTGCCCGCCTGCGTGCCGTACTCGAGGTACACCTCGGCGTCGCGCTCGGAGAGCAGGCTGGCGGTGATGGAGCTGGCGGTCGGCCGGCCCAGGATCACGTTCCCGGCGAACGCCTGCTCGGACTGGTCCGGCTCCGTCGGCACGTCCGTGGCGGCGTTTCGGCAGGCGACGCCGAGCAACAGAACGGGCATGATCCAGTGCCTGCTCATGAGCCGTCTGCTACTTCTCGATGACCGCGCCGGCGGACAGGTCACGTCCCGCCAGGCCGGCGTATGTCGGCGCATAGCGCCGGACCTTGAACACCGCGTTGTAGTCGTGCCCCCGCACGTCCAGCGGCGCCGTCGACCCCTGCACCTGTGGCCCTTCGTTGGTGACCGGGTTGATGTACTCCCAGACCGCTTCGCCCGCGGGCGTGACCTCCACGAGCACGCCGTGAGTGCCATAGCAGATGAGCGTGTTGCCGTTCGGAAGGCGCTGCGCCCCCGAGATGGCCTCCGCGTAATATTCCTTCCCGAACGTGCCGCCGTAGGTCCAGGTCAGCTGCGTGGGCCCGAACGCCGCACCGGCGGTGCGCGTGTAGCTGCCATCGGCATTCACCGGCGGCGTGATCTCATCGACGGATGACGAGGCGCCGCCCGGGCGGTTCAGGCCGTTGTTGAAGACCAGGAAATGGCCCTCGCCCGGACTGCCCGCATCGATCCACTGCACGTCGTGCTGCTGGTAGAGCATCTGCGCGCCGGTGGAGCCGATGCCGTACGTGGCCGGGTTGCCCCAGCGGTAGAGCAGGTCACCACCTTTCCCGGAGCGGCCGCCCGTATGCCCGGCGGCCTGCGCGGTGGTGGTGCTGTGATCGATCACCCACAACTCGCTGTTCCCGCGCACGCTCATGACGACCTGGTCGAGGGCCGCGTTGTAGGCGACGCTGTTCATGTGGTTCCAGAACGCCGGTACCTTACCGTTGTCGGAGAGCGCGGGCGCCACCAGCTCGGGGTGCTGGCTGGGCACCCCGTAATGGGGCTTGGCGGGGTCCGAGTTCTGGACCAGGTGGTCC
>VEPF01000265.1 GCA_012027055.1 Gemmatimonadota bacterium
GCGCGGCCGCGGCTTTCTCGCTCAGCTCCGCCAGCTCGGCGGCATCGCCGTAATCGATGGCCACGCGCAGGCTGGCGCCCAGGTCGCGCGCCAGCGGGGCCAGGTGCTCGGGTGCGCTCCCGTGCGCGGCCCGGGCCTGGCCCGCGCGGAGCCGAGCGCTCAGCACCCGCTCGTTCTCGGCGCCCACCACCAGTGCGCCCCGCAGCGGGGCGCGCGGACCGGCCGGGCTCGTTGCCGGCGCCCCGGAGGCGGCCCGTACCTGCCCGGCCAGCGTGCTACCCAGGTCCCGGAGGCGGCCGGGCACGTACTCCTCGAGCACGATGTGGAAGTTGGTGCCACCGAACCCGAAGGAGCTCACGCCCGCGCGGCGCACGCTCTCGGCGCTGCCCTGCTTCTTCGGCCAGTCGGCGAGCCCGGTCTGGACGCGGAGCGCGGAGCGCGCGAAGTCGATGCCCGGATTGGGAGCCGCGAAGTTGATGGTGGGCGGCAGCACCTGGTGGTGCAGCGCGAGCACCGCTTTCAGGACGCCCGCCGCGCCGGCCGCGGCCTTGAGGTGCCCGAAGTTGGACTTGACGGAGCCGAGCGCGATCGAGCCGGTGGGCAGGTCGTGCCGGCCCAGCACCTCGATCAGGCTGTTCACCTCGACCAGGTCGCCCACCCGGGTGGAGGTGCCGTGGCCTTCGACCAGGTCCCCGGCCTCGGGCGCGAGCCCCGCGTTGTCCCAGGCCCGCTGCACCGCCAGCCGCTGGCCGACCGGGTTGGGCGCGGTGATGCCCTTGCCCCGGCCGTCGCTGGATGCGCCGATGCCGCGCAGTACGGCGTAGATCCGGTCACCCGCGGCTTCCGCATCCGCCAGCCGCTTGAGCACGAAGACCGCCCCGCCCTCGGCCATCACGAAGCCGTCCGCGCCCTCCGCGTACGGGCGCGAGCCGGTGGCGGAGAGCGCGCCGATCTTGCAGAACTTCACGTACGACGACGGGCTCATGTTGGCATCGATGCCCCCCGTCAACACGGCATCGAACGTCCCGGTCTCGAGCCCGTGCACCGCCGCCGCGATCGCGGCCATGGCGGACGCGCACGCGGCATCGGTCACGAAGTTGGGACCCTTGAAGTCGTAGAGCGCGGCGATCCGGCCGGCCGTCACGTTGGACAGCTCGCCCGGCATGGTGTCCTCGGTGATGTCCGGGATGCGCTGCCGCACGCCCGCCTGCAGCTCCTCCAGCACCGCAGTGCGCACGTCGGCCGGCAGCTGCGCGAACGTCCCGCCGCTCGCCAGCTGCTGCGCGATCTCGGGGAAGTGAATCCGGTTGGCGGTGTGCAGGTGGTTGTCGCCGCCCATGGCGTTGCCGAAGATCACGGCGGTGCGCTCGGCATCGAGCGGACGCTGCGGATAGCCGTAGTCGGCCAGCGCCTCGCGGGTCGCCACGATCGCCCACTTCTGCGTGGCATCCAGGTGCTCGGCGACCCGCGGCGGGATGGGCAGCTTCCACGCGAGCGGGTTCCACTCGCACTGCTTCACCCAGCCGCCGATCTTCGAGTAGGTGCGATCGGGCGCGCGCGGATCGGGATCGTAGTAGAGCGCCGCGTCCCAGCGCTCCGGGGGCACTTCGGTGATGCTGGAACGGCCGGCCATGAGGTTCTGCCAGAAGGTGGCCGCGTCCGGCGCATCCGGCAGCACCGCGCCGATACCGACAATGGCGATCGCCCTGTTACCCGACATCATTCCCGCTCGTCTTCGAGTCCTGTATGCGGCGCGCGCCGGAGAGCCCCGCGCTCGCCCGATGTCCCCTGCCTCGCGAACCGCCGCGCCGCGCGCGACGCCTGCCGTCGGCCCCCGTCAGCTCCGCCCGTACAGCGCGTGCGCCACCCGATCCATGTCCTCCAGCAGCCCCGCCTGGGCATGCTGGATGGGCGCGAGCCGGAGCGACTCCGCGAACGCCGCCCGCTCCCCCTCCGGTCCGCCATCCGCGCCCACCGCGATGCGGCTCCCTTCCAGCGCCACGCGCACCGCCGCCACGCTGGTCCGTCTTCTCGTACGACGTCGCCGCCGCCGCCCGCGCCGCGCGCCGCGCCAGCGCGCCCGCGCCCTCCACCTGCGCGATCAGCTTGCCGAGCTCGAAGAGCACGTGCTGGTTGCGCGTCAGCCGCTGCACCCGCGCCCGCTCCAGCAGCTCCGCGAGCGCGTGCGCCGCGTGCGCGGCAGTCGCGGCACCAACGTTCGGAGCAGACGTCGCCAGCTGCTCCAGCTGGCTGCCCAGCTCGTGATAGTACTGGCCGCGCGTCTTCAGGTGGGACTGCCAGCGGTCGCGCGCAATGGTCATCTCCATGATCTCGGACGTGCCCTCGTAGATCGTGGTGATGCGCACGTCGCGTTTGATCTTCTCGACCATGTACTCGCGCGTATAGCCGTAGCCGCCCAGCGCCTGGATGGCCGCGTCCGCCGCGGCATTGCCCGCCTCCGTGGCCAGGTACTTGGCGATCGCGCCCTCGGTGCTGAGCGAACCCTCGCCGGCATCTATGCGGATCGCCGTGTCCTCTATGAACGACCTCGCCGCCTCCAGCCGGCAGGCGTGCGGCACGATCAGCTTGTGCGTGTAGCCCTGCTTCTCCGAGAGCGGGCCGCCCGCCTGGATGCGCGTCTTCGAGTACTCGATCGCCCGGTCCAGTGCCGCCCAGCCGCCACCCAGCCCAAAGGCGGCCACCATCAGGCGGGTGTAGCCGAACACCAGCTGCGCCTGGACGAGGCCTTGCCCTTCGACGCCTCCGACCAGGTCGGACGCGGGGACGAAGACGTCGTCGAACGAGAGCGCGGCCGTGTTCGAGGCGCGGATCCCGTGCTTGTCTTCCGGCTTGCCGTGACCCAGGCCCGGCGTACCCTTCTCGACCACGAACCAGGTGGGACCGCCGGGCGCCAGCGCGAGCACGCTGTACAGATCCGCGTACCCGCCGTTGCTGATCCACATCTTCGCGCCGTTGATCCGGTAGCCGGTGACCTGGCCGGCATCATCCGGTACGGGACGGGCCGTGGTGCGGAGCGCGCCCAGGTCGCTGCCGGCCTCTGGCTCGGTGGCGCCGTATGCCATTAGCAGGCCCTCCTCGGCAATCCGCCCCATCCAGCGCTGCTTCTGCTCCTCCGTGCCGCCCCACAGGATCGGGTCGCTGCCCAGGAAGGTGGCCAGCACCCCGGTCGCGGTGCGGGCGATCCCGGCGATCGCCTCGCAGACCCGGTAGACGTCGAAGGCCCCGCCCCCCATCCCGCCGTACTCCTCCGGGATGAACAGCAGCTGGATGCCCAGCTCCCCGCACATGGCCCGCACCAGCGCCTCCGGGAACTCGTGCGTGTGGTCCAGCTCCAGCAGCAGATCCTTCGGCAACTGCTGCTCCGCGAACTCACGGATGGCCGAAACCGTCAGGTCGAGTGTGTCCCGGTCGAGACCCGCGTAGCCCTGAGCGCCTGTGCTCATCTGGTGCGCCTTCGTCGAGTGGAATTCGGCCGGCCGGGCGCTGCCCCGGCCTGCCCGCAGCCCCGCCTGCCGGCGGGTTGGGAAAAGAGGACCTATGATGTAGGGTCCTTCGGCACTCCGCGGTAAGAAGGATAACCCAGATCGGCCTCGGGGGCATTCCCTACAACGGGAGGGGAATGCCCCTCAGGGCGAGGCGCCAGCCCCGCGACGGCAACCGCTCGCCACGCCGCCCGTGCCGGGCTATTGTGGCGCGGCTCCGGGGTGGACCAGGGAATGGGTGAGTCATGAAGGCACTGCCCTTTGCCGGGCTCGCGGCGATCGCGGTCGTGATCGCGCATCTGCTCGATCCGTATGCATTCCGGTATCTGCGGCTGGAGGACATCTACGGCCGGGACTGGGGCCGGATGCTGCGGGTGCTGGGATTCCTGCCGCTCTGGCTGGTGGCCGGGGCCGCGCTCGTGCTGCAGGATGGCGACCGCGGCCGGCGGCTGCTGCGAGGCCGCGGCGCCCTGCTGGCCGCCGGCGCCACGCTGGGCGGACTGACGGCGGAGGTGCTCAAGCTGGTCTTCCGGCGGCTCCGTCCCGGCGAGCTGGGGG
>VEPF01000271.1:0-8221 GCA_012027055.1 Gemmatimonadota bacterium
GTCGGCTGTGCAGGCCCTGGGCGGCATCTAGGTGACGGGTGTTGTAGTGGACGGGTTCGGGCCGGTCGTGCTGGCCACGGGGGATGCTGGAGAGGCGATTGCCGGAGCGGACGTGGTCATGGTGGTGGTTCCAGCCACGGCGCACGAGGATGTCGCCCGGGTGGCAGCTCCGCATCTGAGGTCGGGGCAGTTCGTGGTGTTGAACCCGGGCCGTACCTTCGGGGCGATCGCGTTTCACCAGGAGCTACGCCGTTGCGGCTGTTACGAGGATGCGACGATTGCGGAAACGCAGACGTTCATCTACGCCAGTCGTGCCACCGGCCCGGCGCAGGTCAAGGTATTCGCCGTCAAGAACTCGATTCCCCTCGCGACGTTGCAGGCGCACCGCATACCCGAGTGTCTGTCGGTGGTGCGGCAGGCCTACCCGCAGTTCGTGCCGGGGGACAGCGTCTTCAAGACCAGCTTCAACAACATCGGTGCGGTTTTCCATCCGGCGATCACGCTGCTGAACGCCGGCTGGGTGGAAGATCCGGCGGATTTCGAGTTCTACCATCAGGGAGTGACGCCGTCGGTGGCGCGGATTCTCGAGGAGCTGGATGCGGAGCGCGTGGCGGTCGCGGCGTCCTTGGGATTCCGGGCCATGACAGCGCGGGAATGGCTCTACTTCGCGTATTCCGCGGTCGGCGGCGACTTGCGGGAGGCGATGCGGGCCAATCCGGGTTACCACGGCATCAGGGCTCCGCATCGCACCGAGATGCGCTACATCACGGAAGACATACCGTGCAGCCTGGTGCCGATGAGCTCGATCGGACACCAGTTCGAAGTAGCGGTGCCGCTGATGGACGCACTCATCACGGTAGCGTCGCAGATGCACAGGTGTGACTACCGGGCGACGGGTCGAACGGTGGAGCGCCTGGGGATCAGCGGTCTCGACCGGAAGCAGTTGCGGCTGCTGGCGATCGGGGAGCACGGCCAATGAGGCGGAAGGTACTGGGTGCGGCCCTTGGCCAGTGCGTGCACGTGGCCGGGCTGGACCACTTTCTCCGGTTGTGCGAGGACCACGGCTGGCACGCCGTGCCGCTGGGGCCGGCCGTCCCCGTGGGCTACCTGCTGGAAGCGATCGAGCGCGAGCGGCCGGAGCTGGTGGCGGTTTCGTACCGGCTCACGGCCGAGGACGCGGTGCCGCTCTTCGAGGCCCTGCGAACCGGAGTCGCGAGGCTCGCCGGACCGCGGCCGCGATTCGTTTTCGGGGGCACGCCGCCGGTGGCTGCGGAGGCGCGAGAATCGGGGCTATTCGAACGCGTTTTCGACGGCTCCGAGGGGCAGTCCGCCATCGAGGCGTTCGTGCGGGGGACCGAGCACGTGGCCGGCGCCGCGCGGTATCCGGACACGCTGGTGGCGCGGATCGCAGCTGCGTTCCCGATGCCGCTCCTGCGTCATCACTACGGGGAGCCGGACCTGGCGGCGACAGTCCGAGGCGCCAGCGAGATTGCGGAAGCCGGAGTGCTGGACGTCCTCTCCATTGGGCCCGATCAGAACGCACAGGAGCATTTCTTTCGCCCTGCCGAGCTGGATCCTCGCCAGGACGGGGCGGGCGGTGTCCCGGTACGCACGCCCGCCGACCTGGCGGCGATCTACGCGGCGACCCGCCGCGGGAATTTTCCGCTGGTGCGCTGCTACAGCGGGACGCGGGACCTGCTCCGGTGGGCAGAGCTGAGTCTCGAAGCCATCCACATTGCCTGGGGCGCGATTCCGCTGTGCTGGTACAGCGTGATGGATGGGCGCAGCCAGGTGCCGTTCCCGCAGGCGATCCAGGAGAAGCAGGCCGCGATGCGCTTCTACGCCGAGCGTGGCGTCCCGGTGGAGGTGAACGAGTCGCACCAGTGGAGCCTGCGCGACGCGCACGACAGTCTGGCCGTAGCGACCGCGTTCCTGGCCGCGTACAACGCGCGGGCGCAGGGGGTGCACGATTACATCATCCAGATGATGCACAACACGCCGCCCTCGACCAGCCCGGCCATGGACCTGGCCAAGATGCTGGCCAAGCTGGAGCTGATCAGCGAACTGGAAGGCGCTGAATTCCGGACCTACCGCGAGGTGCGCGCGGGGATCACGAGCCTGCCGGCGGATGCCGGGGAAGCCAGGGGCCACATGGCGGCGTCGGCAATCTTCTCCATGGCACTGCGTCCCCACATCCTGCACGTGGTCGGCTACAGCGAAGCGACGCGCGTGGTAGACCCGCAGGTGCTGATCGAGAGCTGCCGGATCGCGCAGGGGGCGGTGCGGCTCTTCCTGCGCGGCTCACCCGATCCGACCCTCGACCCCCTCGTGCAGGCGCGCAAGGCGCACCTGGTCTCGGAAGCGCGCATCCTGCTGCAGGGCATCCGCCAGCTCGGTCCCGATCGGACGGACCCCTGGGCGGACGCGGCAGTGATGCGCGAAGCGATCCGGCGCGAGCTGCTGGCCCCGCCGCATTTCCGGGGGAACCCGCACCTGTGCGGCCGGATCGTGACCAGGTGCGTCGACGGCGGCTGGGAGGCCATCGATCCGCAAACGCGGGAGCCGATCGGGGAGCGCGCGCGCCTGCGCGTGATCGGCGTGGAAGCGGAAGGCGTCTAGCATGTGTGGTCTCGCGGCTTGCAGCGGCCCGGGCGGGACGGAGCTGCTGGCGGGCATGCTGGAACGCATGGCACACCGTGGCCCGGACGGTCGCGGTCGGCTGCGGGTGGGCGCCAGCGAGCTGGGGCACGTTCGCCTGGCCATCGTGGACGTGGCCGGGGGCGCCCAGCCGATGACCAACGAGCGCGGCGAGCTGGCCGTGGTGATGAACGGCGAGATCTACAACCACCTGGCGCTGCGAGCCGGGCTGGAGGAGCGGCATCAGTTCCGCACCCGGTCGGACACCGAGGTGGTGCTCCACCTGTACGAGGAGCAGGCCGAGGATATGCTGCCGCGGCTGGACGGCATGTTCGCCATGGCACTGGCCGGCCCGCGCGGCTTGCTGCTGGCGCGCGATCCGCTCGGCATCAAACCCCTCTACTACGGCCGCAGGGGCGACATTCTGCTGGCGGCAAGCGAGCTGAAGGCGTTCCCGGAGATGGACGAGCTGCACATGCTCCCGGCCGGGCACGCGCGGCACGGGGAGAGTCCGCCGTGGCGTTTCGCCGCCCCGTTCCCGGTGCCCCGGCCCCTGGTCGATGCACCACTGGATGAGGTGCTGACCGAGGTGCGCCGTCGCCTGGAGGAGGCAGTCAAGAAGAGGCTGATGAGCGATGTACCGGTCGGCGTGTTCCTGTCCGGTGGCGTCGACAGCAGTCTGATCGCGGCGTGCATGCGGCCGCACATGGTGCGCCTGCACACCTTCACCGCGGGGATGGCGGGGGCACCGGACCTCGCTGCCGCGCGCGACGTGGCGCACTTCCTCGGCACGGAGCATCACGAGCTGATCTACGACGAGCAGGACGTGATCGAGGCGATCCCGGAAGTGATCCGCGCCCTCGAGTCCTTCGACGCGCCGCTGGTGCGATCGGCAGTGCCAATGTACTTCCTCGCGCGCCTGGCCTCCCGCTACGTCAAGGTGGTGCTGACCGGGGAAGGTGCGGACGAGCTGTTCGCGGGCTACGACTACCTCGCGACGCTGGGCGGCGGCGAGGGTTTGCGCGCCGAGCTCGTTGCCATCACGCTCCGGCTGCAGGACACGAACCTGCAGCGAGGCGACCGCATGACCATGGTGCACGGGCTCGAGGGACGCGTGCCATTCCTCGACCAGGCGCTGGTGCGCTACGTGTCGCGCCTGCCGGCCGAGCTGATCGAGCCGAGGCCCGACCGACCGGGGAAGTGGCTGCTCCGGGAAGCGTGCCGGGGGCTGCTGCCCGCCGAGCTCCTGGAGCGGCGAAAGCTGAAGTTCTCCGAGGGTGCCGGGAGCGCAGAGGTCGTCAGCCGGCACGCCCGGCGGTTGGTCAGCCGCGCCGAATTCGACGAAGAGCGGATGGCGGCGGGCGATCACCCGTTGCGTTCACGCGAGGAGCTGTACTACTTCCGCATCTGGCGCGAAGCGTTCGGTGCGCGGGTACCGCCCGCTCTCGTCGGGCGGACGCTGGACAGGACGGCGGCGGTCGAAGGCCGCTGATGGGCACGTCCTGGCTGCGGCTCCTCGGGCACGATGCGCTGGTGCTCTTCGCGATGGTCAACGTGGTCGGCAACCTGCCCATATTCGCGGATCTCACCCAGGGCATGGATCGGGCTACGCGCAACGCCACGTTCCGCACCGCCGTGACCGTGGCCGGGGGCATCGTGCTCGCCTTCGCCGTGCTGGGCAACCTGATGCTCCAGCGGGTCTTCCAGGTCGGTACGGCAGCCTTCAAGGTAGCCGGTGGAATCCTGGTCTTCGCCGTGGCTGCGCGCGCGCTGCTCGGCGGCTCGGCCAGGCCGTCCGTGAAGCGCGACGACGTGGCGGGCGGACCGGCGGCATTCCCCATGGGGTTCCCGTATCTGGCCGGCCCGGGCACCATCGTAACCACCATCCTGCTCATGCAGCGGTCCGGAGCGGCGATCACCTCGGCCGCCGCCGTACTCGTCTACGTGGCCGCACTGCCCACGCTGCATCTGTCACCCGTTCTGCACAAGGCGATCGGCCGAGTCGGCGTACTGGTCGTGGCGCGCATCCTCCAGATCTTCATCGCCGCCAAGGCGGCGGATTTCGCTCTATCCGGACTGAGGGAATACCTGCAGCTGTGACGTCGTCACGGTGATGAGCGCCCTGACTCGCCGACCGGACCTACCCTCGACGGATTCCGCACGGAGCCGGTCTGCCATCAACTTCAAGGCAACCGGTGCCAGCGTATTCCGGAGCGGCGATCATCGCCGCCAATCCACTTCTGGCGGGCGTGTCCTTGGGGCTGCCGGTCCCAGCATTCGCTGACCGCGGTGCCGCGTTGCCGGAGCGGGGGGCCACAGCTGGCTCCACGCGAGGCGGGCTCCGGAGGTCGACGGCTTGCGCGCTGCCAGTTGAACGCAGAATCTGCTGCTCATCTTCGTCTTGCTCCGGAGCCATCATGGCGGCCACGACATTCGCCACTCCCGCAGTCATCTTCGCGCTTGCCCTGGTGGCCGGCATGACGGCGCAGGTGCTGGCGCGCCACCTGAGGGTACCGGGGATCGTGTTGCTGCTGCTGGCGGGAGTGCTGCTGGGGCCCGACATGGCCGGCATCATCCAGCCGCGGACCCTGGGGCCTGCGCTGCGCATCATGGTGGCTGCCTCGGTGGCGGTGATCCTGTTCGAGGGCGGCCTGCATCTGGACATCGACCGCCTGCGCGGTGAAGGTCCGACAATCCGGCGCCTGGTTACCGTGGGCGTGCTCGTCACCGGGATCGGCGCGGCGCTTACCGCGAGGATCGTGATGGGCTGGACGTGGCGGGTAGCCATCCCGTTCGGCACCCTCGTGACCGTCACCGGGCCGACGGTGATCGGGCCGCTGCTGCGACGGATCCGGGTCAACCGCAACCTGCATACGATTCTCGAAGCGGAAGGGGTGCTGATCGATCCGATCGGCGCCATTCTGGCCGTGGTGGCGCTCGAGGTCGTACTGGCGCAGGGCCTGAGCGTGGCGGCGCAAGGGTTGCTTGGCATCCCGACGCGACTGGTGGTAGGGCTGGCGTTCGGGGTGGCTGGAGGTTTGCTGATCGGCAAGCTGCTGCAGCTCGATCTCGTGCCCGACGGGCTGGAGAGCATCACGGCGCTGTCGCTGGTCCTCGCCGTGCACGCGCTGGCCGAGGCGGTGATCTCGGAGAGCGGGATCCTGGCGGCACCCATTGCGGGCGTGATCGTCGGCAACATGAAGCTCCGGCCGGAGCGGGAACTGAGGGAGTTCAAGCAACAACTGAGCGTGCTGCTGGTGGCCTTGCTGTTCATCCTGCTGGCGGCGGACGTGCGGCTGGCCGAAGTGGCAGCTCTGGCTTGGCGCGGCTGGGCCACGGTGCTGCTACTCATGTTCGTGATCAGGCCGCTCGACGTGGCGGTGTGCACGCGCGGGTCTCGCCTTACACTCAGAGAGCGAACCTTCCTCAGCTGGCTCGGCCCGCGGGGCATAGTGGCAGCAGCCGTGGCGTCGCTCTTTGCCGAGCGCTTGAGTGCGGAAGGCATCGCGGCAGGACTCGAGCTGCGTGCGCTGGTCTTCCTGGTAATCGCGGTGACGGTGGTGGTGCAGGGTATGACCGGGGGGGTGATCGCCTCCCTGCTGCGGGTCCGGCGACGCACCGACTCCGGCTACCTGATCGCCGGCGCCAACCCGCTCGCCGTCCAGGTCGGGCATGCGCTCCGCAGCGGGGGGCAGGAAGTGGTGCTGGTGGACACTGACCCGGCGCGCACGCGGGAGGCGATTGCCCTGTCGATCCCAGCGGTGCACGGCAGTGTGCGCGATGAGGAGACGCTCGAGGAGGCCGACCTCGGCGGCCGCCGGGGTGTGGTGGGGGTGATCGGCAACCCCGCCACCGGCTTGCTGCTGGCCGAGAAGGCACGCCGTGAGTTCCGGATTCCGCGCTCCTTCCTGCTGCTGCGCACCAACGATGCGCCGACCCGCGCGCACGCGCGGCGAGTCGGGGCACACGTGCTTTTCGGACGGGCGACCGACGTGGCCGAATGGTCGCGGCGCATCAGTGCCGGCGAGGTGGAGCTGGTGGAGGCCCGGTACGACGGGTCGGAGCAGGCGCTGGCTGGTATCTACGACACGGCGGCGGCAGATGTGCTGTTCCTCACGATATCCCGGCGGGACCGGACCTCGCCGGTGAGCGAGCAGACCCGCGTCCGTACCGCTGACCGCATAGCACTGCTCGTGCCCCGTGGTGCCGGCCTGCCCCCGGGCTTTGCGATTGCCAGCGGCCAGCCGCGGACCCCGGCAGCTGCCGGCTGAGACCCGTGCGAGTTCCAGCGGGAGAACGGTCGCCAACCGGCCGTCAGCCGGCTAACTTCTACCGGACCTACGCTCTGGTCGGTAGTACTCCCGCCATACCTCCGGACCCGTGCCACAGGAGTTCCATGCGACGTCGCATGAGTTCAGCCGCCTCGCGGAGGCTCGAGCCTGCCCGGTTCGTCTCCGCGCACCCACCCCGGCCCGCTGCCGCCCGGCAGGCGCTGCTGCTGGCCGCCCTGCTGGTCCCGCTGCTGGGCGCGCGACCGCCCGTCGCGCCCCCGGCGGACTACACGAAATACCACAACTACGCCGAGCTGACCGCTGCCCTGCAGCGGCTGGTGGGTGCGCACCAGGACATCGCGCGGCTGGTGTCGATCGGCGAGTCGCGCGGCGGCCGGAAGCTCTGGGCGGTCGAGATCGCGAAGCCGGGCAAGGTGCCGGTACCGGAGCGCCCATCGCTGCTGATCGCGGCGAACCTCGAGGGCGACCAGGTGATCGGGAGCGAGCTCGCGCTGTTCACGGCCGAGTGGCTGCTCACGCAATACGCCACCAACCCGGCCGTGCAGCAGCGGGTGGACGAAGGCGCGTTCCTGATCGTGCCGCGCGTCAACCCGGATGCCGCGGAGGGGATGTTCGCCAGACCGCTCACGGGCGGGCGCGGCAACCTGCGGCCGAATGATGATGATGGCGACGCGCGCACCGACGAGGACCCGCCCGAGGACCTGAACGGCGACGGCGCCATCACGGTGATGCGAGTCAAGGACCCGGCGGGTCCGTACCGCGTTCACGCCACCGAGCCCCGGCTGATGGTGAAGGCGGACGCGTCGAAGGGGGAGAGCGGCGGCTGGCAGCTCTACATCGAGGGCACCGACAACGACCGCGACGGCTTCTACAACGAGGACGGCCCGGGCGGCGTGGACCTGAACCGCAATTTCCAGCACGAGTACCCGTACTACGCGGCGGACGCGGGCCCGCACATGGTGAGCGAACCGGAATCGCGCGCGCTCATGGAATACGTGCTCGCGCACCCGGGGATCGCAGCCATCCTCACCTATGGTGGCAGCGACAACCTGGTCACCGCGCCCAACACGCGTGGTGAGCTCGCGGTGGCCACCGGCATCGCGCTGAACGATTACGCCGCGGCCGGCAACGCCGAAGCACTGAACGTGGGCATCGTGAGTACCGCCGCGGGCGGAATGTTCGGCTTCGGCGGGCGCGGCGGGGGCGGCGGACCTCCCGGCGGACCAGGCGGCACGGCAGCCGGCACGCCCAGGGGCCGTCCAGCCCCGGGGCGCCGACCCGCCACCACCGAG
>VEPF01000271.1:8231-21054 GCA_012027055.1 Gemmatimonadota bacterium
GCCACGACCGCGAACACGGCGGTCCTCGAAGACTTCCGCACCGTCTCCGAGAAGTACCGCGCGCTCACGGGCATCGGCCGGGTAGCGGCCGCGCGCAAGCCGGCAGGCGCGTTCTTCGAGTACGGCTATTATCAGTTCGGGGTGCCCTCCTTCGCCACGCCGGGCTGGGGCATCGAGAAGGCGACGCGCGCTGCCGACAGCACCGCCGTACCGGTCGCGCGGCCGGCGGCGGACAGTACCGGAGCGGCGGCGCCGCCACGGGGCGCGGGCCAGCGGGGCGGCTCCGGCGGCGCGGCGGGCGGCGCGCGCGCGGGCGGCTTCGGCGGGACGGGCGCACCGGGTGGAGGTGGCAGCGCGGCGGTGACGTTGCCGGTGGAGAACGCCCTGCGGCTGCTCCGGTGGACCTGCGGCTGATCCGGTGGCTGGATGCCCAGAAGATCGATGGCTTCGCGGCGTGGACGCCGTTCCAGCACCCGCAGCTGGGCGATGTGGAGATCGGCGGCTTCAAGCCGTACGCGCTCACCAACCCGCCGGCCGCGGAGATCGCACAGCTGGGGACCCCGCACGCGGAGTTCGCGCTCTACCTGGCCGGGCTCTTCCCGCACGTGCGCATTGCCAGCACCAAGGTGACCAACCATGGCGGCGGTGTGTACCGGATCGAGGCGGAGATCGAGAACGCCGGCTATCTGCCGACGTCGCTCGCGCAGGGCGTGACCGCGCGCGCGGTGCAGCCGGTGATGGTGCAGCTGGAGGTGAAGCCCGAGGCGATCATCACGGGCGCCAACAAGACCAGCTTCGTGAACACGCTGGCCGGTTCGGGAGCACGGCAGAAGTACCAGTGGGTGATTCGCGGCGAGCCCGGCGCGCGGGTGGAGCTGAAGCTCCGCTCCGAGAAGGCCGGCGCCGAGTCCGTGACCCTCACCCTGCGCTGACGGAGGCGAACGTGAGCAGAGCAATGACTACGATCGGCGCGGCCTCGGTCGCGGCGTTGGCCATCGCGCTCGGCGCGGCCGCGCTCAACGCGCAGGACCGCCCGGGCATCCAGGGCTCGGACCCGCCGCACAAGGTGCGGCTCGACTTCAACCGCTGGCACGACTCGCAGGAGCTGTACGACGACCTGCGCGCGCTGGAGAAGGCGTACCCGAAGTTCCTGAAGCTGCAGTCGATCGGGAAGAGCGTCGAGGGGCGTGACCTGATGGTCATGACCATCAACAATCCCGCCACCGGTCCCGAGGCCAGCAAGGCCGCGATGTACATCGAGGCCAACGTGCATGGCAACGAGATCCAGGGCGGAGAAGTGGCCGTCTACACGGTCTGGTACCTGATGGAGAACTACGGCCGCATCCCGGACATCACGAAGCTGGTGGACGAGCGGGTGTTCTACATCGTGCCCACCGTGAACCCGGATGGCCGCGACTACTTCCTGCACGGCACGGGCGCCGCATCCCGTTCCGGGGCCAAGCCCGTGGATGACGACAATGACGGTCTGTTCGACGAGGACCCGCCGGAGGACATCAACGGCAACAACAACATCGAGCAGATCCGGAAGTACGTGCCCGGCGAGGGCAATCTGCGGCTGAACGCGGACGACCCGCGCATCCTGGAGCCAGTGCCGGCGGGTCAGAAGGGCGACTGGATCCTGCTGGGGCAGGAGGGCATCGACAACGATGGCGACGGGCGGGTGAACGAGGATGGTCCGGGCAGCTATGACGGCAACCGCAACTGGGGTTCCGACTGGCAGCCGAACTACATCCAGAGCGGGGCCATGGATTATCCGTTCCAGCTGCCGGAGTCACGGGCGATCAACGATTTCCTGATGGCACACCCGAGCATCGCCGGGACGCAGACCTACCACAACAACGGCGGCATGATCCTGCGCGGACCGGGTGCCGAGTGGTCGGGCGAGTATCCGGCGGCGGACGTGCGGGTGTACGACCAGATCGGGCAGCAGGGCGAGCGCATGCTGCCGTACTACGACTACATCGTGATCTGGAGCGGGCTTTACACGGTGCACGGCGGCTTCACCGACTGGACCAATGACGGGCTGGGGATCATCTCGTTCTCGAACGAACTGTGGAACGGGAACCAGTACTTCAACAGCCCGAAGCTGCAGACCCAGCAGAAGGACGTGACCAGCCCGATCGCCGGCAACCGCGCGGACTACTGGTTCGACGACCACCTGGAGTTCGGCGACGAGTTCGTGGACTGGACGGACTTCGAGCACCCGCAGTTCGGGAAGGTGCAGCTGGGCGGGTGGAAGAAGACGCAGGGGCGGGTGCCGCCACGCTTCATGCAGGAGGAGCTCGCACACCGCAACATGGCGTTCACGCTGTTCCAGGCCGCCGAGATGCCACTCATGCGGCTGGGCGAATCGAAGGTGGAGCGGGTGGGCGGCGATGTCTGGAAGGTGCGGCTGGACATCCGCAACGACCGGATCGCGCCCACCATCCTGGCGAGGGCCGCGCAGCACCACGTGGTACCGCCGGACCTGCTGACGGCGGACGGGAACGTGGAGGTGGTCGCGGCCGGCTGGGTGGCGAACAAGTTCCGTCCCGGCCAGAGCGACATGATCGACCAGAAGGACCTGAGGCGGATCATGGTCCGGAACGGCCACCCGGGCAACACCACGCGCACCATCGAGTACGTGGTGAAGGGCAGCGGCCCGCTCACGGTGAAGTACGCGAGCGCCAAGGGCGGGACGGTGGAGAAGCGGATCGCGTTGCAGTAGCGCGCGTGGGCGGTGCCGGGAAGGCGAGGCGGTTCGCGGCGCCTCGCCGTTTGAACGCGGCGGGCGGGATGGTGGCGGGGCACCGTTGGCGGTTGGCCGCCGGTGCCCCGCATCGTTCACTGCAGGGCGAACTCGTAGAGCCTGATGGTGAGTGGCGCGACCGTGAGCTCGGCGCGCGCGGCGGCGCCGGACCAGGTCCACGTGACCGGCGCCTTCGTCAGGTGCGACGGGCGGTTGTCCCGGCACCGCCCGCGCGTTCGGCTGCGCCACCGCGATGGTGAAAACCTTGCCGTCGTGCTGCGGCGCGCCGCCGGTGAACGCGTGACGCAGGGTCATGGCCGTCTCGCTGGGGTTGATGGGCGCGATAGCGCGCACGGGGCGGCCGGCGGCCGAGTTCACGGCCTTGACGGGCCAAGGCGGGCCGTCCTACGCTCGGATCAGGCCGGATGGTGAGCTGCGTCGCCTGGTGCTGGCGGCGCAGGCATAGTGCACGATCAACCGGGGCATGGGCCGGCAGCGCACGAGCGTGCCGTGCCGCCGCCCCGGAACGAGGAGACCATGAGAACCAGAATGATGCTGATCGCGCTCGCGACACCGCTGCTCCTGGTCCAGCCGGGCAGCGCGCAGCAGGCCGGACCGGGCGGCACGTTCAAGCCCGCGTCGTCGAACGTGCCCGGGCAGGAGTACCCGCAGATCGACGCGCAGCTGCGCGCCTACTTCCGCGTGCGTGCGCCGGACGCGAAGCAGGTGCAGGTAGACGTCGGCGGTGCGCGCCACGACATGGTGCAGGGCGCGGACAGCACGTGGACCGTGACCACGCCGCCGCTCGCGCCGGGCTTCCACTACTACTCGATCATCGTGGGTGGTGCCTCGGTGGCGGACCCGAACAGCGAGACGTTCTTCGGGGTGAGCCGGATGATGAGCGGCATCGAGGTGCCGTCGGCGGGCGAGGACTTCTACGGACCGAAGGACGTACCGCACGGGGAAGTGCGGGAGAAGTGGTACTACTCGCCGCTCACGAAGGCGTGG
The DNA here is from genome assembly GCA_012027055.1 of Gemmatimonadota bacterium. Taxonomy (GTDB): domain Bacteria; phylum Gemmatimonadota; class Gemmatimonadetes; order Longimicrobiales; family RSA9; genus VEPF01. Next base: position 11,989 of record VEPF01000271.1, read on the forward strand.
CGGCGGGCGTTCATCTACACGCCGCCGGGCTATGACACGAGCCCGGGCACGCGCTACCCGGTGCTCTACCTGCAGCATGGCGCCGGCGAGGATGAACGGGGCTGGCACGTGCAGGGGCACATGAGCTTCATTCTCGACAACCTGTTCGCGGCCGGGCAGGCAGTGCCGATGATCGTGGTGATGGACAACGGTGGCGGCAGCGCCGCGTTCGCGCGGCCGCGCCCCGCGGCGCCGCCCGCGGGAGTAATGGGTGCGCCGGCAGCCGCGGCTGCGCCCGGCCAGGCGGCGGGTCAGACCCGTCCGGCGCAGGCCGCGGCAGGCCAGGCTGCGCCCGGACAGGCGGCGGCGGGCCAGCAACCGGCGGCAGGTGCGGCAGCGGCCACGGCGCGGCCGCCGCAGGCGCCGAACCCGTTCGAGCAGGTGCTGCTCACGGAGATCATCCCGATGGTGGACCGGAGCTACCGGACGGTCGCGGACCGGGACCACCGGGCGATCGCGGGACTCTCGATGGGCGCCGGGCAGGCGTTCACGATCGGGTTCGGTCACCTGGACACGTTCGCCTGGATTGGCGCGTTCAGCGGGGGCGGCGCGCGCGGCGACCTGAAGACTGCCTACAACGGCGTGTTCGCGGATCCGGGCGCGCTGAACCAGAAGCTGAAGACGCTCTTCATCAGCATTGGCACGACGGAGAACGTGGCAAACGCGCGGCGCTTCCATGCCTCGCTGGACAGCATCGGCGTGAAGCACGTGTACTACGAGTCGGAGGGCACGGCGCACGAGTGGCAGACGTGGCGGCGGAGCCTGCACCAGTTCGCGCCGCTGCTGTTCAAGAACGTGGCGCGGCCGTAGCGGACGTCGGACCGCAGCGAAATCGGAGCTGGCGCCGCGCTGGCGCCCGCTCTCGCTTCGCGGTTCGCCAGCCTGCTGCTCCGGTGGTGGCACACGCGGCGTCCTCGCCCGAAACACGCGCGGCCGCTCGGACGATCCGCACTCCAGGCAAGCCAGGCTGCACCATGGTCGCACCGGCAGCCGCGGCCCTGGCGGCTCCTGGCCCGGTGTGCTGTCGCGCGCAATTCAACACTCGCGGGTAGGGGAAAGTAACCCGGAGAGAGGCGCACGTGACGCGACCGCCGCGGGTCGCCCGTGTTGCGATCGTGCACCGGACCAGATTATTGATCCACCATGCGACGTACTCGTCTCCAAGGCCGATCCGACAGAAACTCGCCGGAGCAGGCGCGCCTGATCACGTGGACCGGTGCGTTCCTGGCCGCGACGCTCTGCCTCGCCGTCTGGCTGGCTTACGAGGCAGTGGACAGTGCGCGCTCACACCGGGAGACGGCCGAAGCCGTGGTGCGCGACTACGTGCGCGTGGCGGCGTGGACCTATCGCACGCGCACCGCGCGGGACGTGGGGGGCTTGCTGGAAGGCACGTTCCAGCAGGTGCCCCGTCTTCTATTCGAAAGGCAGAAACTGCCGGAGCTCGAGGTGATCCGCACCGATCTGGCCGCGACGGTGCAGGAGCTCGGCTGCGAATGTCCTGCGCTGGAGCAGCCGGCCGTCCTGCTGCGGCTCAACCTGCGCCTCCTGGAGGCCGAGGGTTCACCCCGGCTTTCGGCTCCCCAACTGAGCCGGCTTGCCGACACCCTGACGGCCGAGCCGGAAATCGGGATCCGGCCCGTCCGAGGCCTGCTGGTGCTGCCGGAAGGTGAAGTGCTGCTCCAGAGAGCCGTGCTGGGGTACGAACTCGTCTCGGATTCGATCGGGCCGGTATGGGCGTATGTGATAGGGTTCGATGCGAATGAGTTCGGCGCGACGTTCTTCGGGCACTGGTATCGCGCTTACGAGCTCGTCCCGGGTGCGATCTCGGGGGACCTCCCCAACGACTCGCTGGCCCGCGTAGCCGTGCGCTCCTGGACCGGCGCCATGCTCTACCAGTCCGCGCCCCCGTACCGTGGCGGTTTCTCCGCCTCGGACACCATGGGCCCGGTACACGGGCGGCTGGTGGTGGAGGCGACCATCCACCCCGACGCGGTGTCACGGCTCATCATCGGCGGCATGCCGCGCTCGCGGCTCTGGCTCATCGTGACCCTGCTGTCGCTCACGCTCGCGGTAGGGGTGGTCGCGCAGTTGCAACTGCGGCGGGAACGGCAGCTGGGGCGGCTGCGCGACGCGTTCGTTTCCGGGGTGTCCCACGGACTGCGCACGCCGTTGGCGCAGATCCGCATGTTCGCGGAGCTGCAGGCGGAGGGGAAGCTGCGCACCGAGGAAGAGCGGGCGCGCGCCGTCAGCGTGATCAACCGCGAGGCGCAGCGGCTCACCCAACTGGTGGAGAACATCCTGCTCTTCTCCCGCTTGCGGTACACCGGCGAGACCAGCTCGGTCCGGAAGTCGATCGTGGTCAGCGAGCTGGTAGCGGAGGTGCTGGAGGGTTTCAGGTCGCTGGCCAGCGCGCGGCAGATGACGGTGACTGCCCGGATCGATCCCGGGCTGGGGATCCTGGGCGACCGGGACGCGCTGCACCGCGTGGTGCTCAATCTGCTCGACAACGCCGCCAAGTACGGTCCGGCCGGGCAGACCATCATGGTCACCGCCGGACGGCGCGGCCCGCGCACCTGGGTTGCCGTGGAGGACGAGGGACCGGGAATTCCGGCCGAGGATCGAGAGCGGGTCTGGAAAGCATACCTGCGGCTGCAGCGATCCGTCGAAGCGCAGGTGCCGGGCACCGGGATCGGGCTCGCGGTGGTCGCGCATCTGGTGGCTGCGCACGGCGGTCAGGCGTGGGTCGAGGACAGTCCCGGGGGTGGCGCGCGCTTCGTGATCGAACTGCCGTCCACCCCTGACCTGAACGACGAGCTGGCGCCGCAGGCGGTCGCCAGGGAGGCGTCGGAATGAGCCGGATCCTGGTCATCGAGGACCACGAGGACATGGCCTTCGGGCTGCGCACCGCACTGGAGTTCGAGGGCTACGACGTCGATGTGGCGCTCAACGGCACATCGGGTTTCGCGCTCGCGACCAGCATCGAGCCCGATCTCATCATTCTCGACCTGATGCTGCCGGACGTGGACGGCTATGCGCTGCTCCGCCGGCTGCGTCAGCGGGGCGCGCACGGGCCGGTCCTCATCCTGACGGCACGTGCCGATGAGGCGGATGTGGTGCTGGGTTTCGATTGCGGTGCGGACGACTACGTGACCAAGCCGTTCAGTACGGCCGAGCTGCTGGCGCGCGTGCGGGCGCTGGTGCGCCGAGCAGCGACGGAACCGGCCGGCCAGAGCGGTGCGCGGGAGCGCTTCGGGGCGGTCGAAGTCGATGCCGCAGCGCGCACGGTCCGCCGGGCCGGCCACCCGGTCGAGCTGACCCCGATGGAGTTCGACCTGCTGCTCGCCCTGCTCCGACGCCGGGGCGCGACCGCGACCCGGGCGGATCTCCTGCGGGAAGTCTGGCGCTACGATGACACCGATGTGATGACGCGCACCGTGGACATGCACGTCGCGGAACTGAGACGAAAGCTGGAGCAGGATCCCGCCCGGCCGGAGCACATCCTCACGGTCCGCAAAGTAGGCTATCGGCTGCGCCGCTGAGCGGCCAGCCGCCTTGTTGCCGCAGCACCCGGATCGATTCCGCTCAGGCCGGGGGCCGCTCACTCTCGCGGCGCCTGGTGGTGATCATGATCACGCCGTTGGCGCCCCGCACGCCGTAGGCCGCGGCCATCGCGTCCTTGATCACCTCGATCCGGGTGATGTCCTCCGGATTGATCTGCAGCAGGCTGCTGGCCTGGATCTCCATCCCATCGAGCAGGTAGAGCGGCTCGTTCCGGCCCTGGAATGCCCCCGCTCCACGGATCCGGATCCCGATCTCCCCGTTCTGGTAGTGCTCGACCCGCACGCCGGGGAACCGTCCCTCGATCACGTCCGCAAAGCGCTGGTAGCGCATGCGCGCCAGCGCGGAGTCGGTGAGCACCGACCCGGTGCTGTTGGCCCGGGAGGAGTCTCCGGCAGCGCGGGGTGCGGCTTCCGAACCCGGGGCGCGCAGACCCGGCCCGCAGCCCGCCAGGCCAAGCGCCAGGACGATCACGGCGCGAGGGCTGCCTCGCCGGTTGCTGGCCTTCGAACCGAGCATCGCCACCTCTCGTCAAACCCAGCTGAACGCAGTCCGCGACTACAATGTGGGCGGTTTCCTCAAGGAGCAATGCAGCCACCCGGAAAGCGCTCGGGCCGGAGGCTCCTTGCCCCCGGCCCGAGCCCATCCGGTCTGGCGCCGTCACCAGCCCGGATTCTGCTTCATGTTCGGATTCATGTCCAGCTCCGCCTGCGGGATGGGCAGGCACTCCGACTTGCCGTCCACCCAGTAGAAGAACTTCGGGTCGTGCTGAATCATGTACGCCTTGTTCAACAAACCGTGGCGCTTCAGGTACGTGTACCGCTGTTGCTCCCAGGCGAGCTCCACCATCTGCTCGTGCTCCACGGCCGCCCGCATCGCCGTCTGGCTGAGTGCCGTCGAGATCGGTGCCAGGCCGACACGCGCCCGGACCTGATTCACCAAAGCGGCCGCCTGCGCCGTCTGCCCCGTCTCCGTCAGTGCTTCCGCCTGCAGCAGCAGCACCGTGGCGTAGCGCAGGATGTGGTAGTTGATCGGCTGGTTGAAGCCGTTCGCGCCGTAAACGGTCATGCCAGCCTCGTAGTTCTGGTTCTTCTTCCAGAACCAGGTGTGGTTGATGTCGGCGAACTTGAAGCCGGTCGGGTAACGCGTGGCGAACGGCGTCCCGAACACGTCCATCCCGCCGGGCTTGTTCCAGTATATCGTGTACTCGAGCCGCGGATCCGGATTGTTCGGCCACGACCCCTCCGTGAAGAACTGGTCGAACATGAACTGCGTCGGCTGCACGTCTGCAAAGCCCACGCCGGAGGGCCCGACCAGCCGGGCCGCGCCGTTACCCCGGATACCCTGCGCCGCCACGGAGGCATCACCGAACTGGATGTCGAAGATGGACTCGACGTTGTTGTTCCCGGAGAGCGTGAAATTCTCCTTGAACGTCGGTGCCAGCTTGTAGGTACCCGACTCGATCACCTTCTGAAAGTTGGCCGCCCCTTCGGACCACTTCTTCTGGTCCAGCTGCGCGAGACCAAGTAGCGCGAGCGCAGCGCCCCGGGTCGCCCGGCCCTTGTCGGCGGTTGCACTGTACGATGCGGGCAGGGCAGCCGCGGCCGCGGTTAGATCCGCCTCGATCTGCTTGTAGACGTCCGACAGCGGCGCGTTGGCCGGCCGGTCGGTTGCCGCTACCGGCTCCAGGATGATCGGCGCGGTGCAGTGCGTGCCGGCCAGCTCGTAGTAGAAGTAGGCTCGCAGGAACTTGGCCTCCCCCACAATCCGGTCGCGCATGGCCTGGGTCATGGACTCGATGTTGGGGACGTTGGCGATGACCAGGTTCGCGCGGAAGATGCCCGCCAGCGGCCATTTCCACACGTCCACGTTGCGCGAGTAGTCGTAGCTGGAGAACACCGTCAGGAGCATGTTGGCGATCTGGTTGTCAGGACTGTAGCTGATGCCCACGTCCGCCCGCGCATCCTGCGAGAAGAACCAGCTGTAACCGAATTGCCCATTCTGCTGCAACAGCTCGTTGTATACTGCGTTCATCGCCGTGAGGGCATCAGTCTGGTCGCGCCAGAAGGTGCCGCTGGTCCGCTGATTCGGGTCGGTGAGCGTCAGATCTCCGCAGCCCGTACCGAGCAGCGCGACGACCACGGCCCCGAGAAGCATTCGTGTGCGCATCCTGTTCCTCTCGTTCAAGTGTGTCGAGATCGTCTGCTCAGAAGCTGATGTCCACGCCAAACGTCAGGGTGCGCGGATTCGGATAGACCAGACCCGAATCCACGCCCCGCGCCAGCGTATAGGACGCGTCCGTGCCGCCATTACCGACGAATTCCGGGTCGTACCCAGTGTACTTGGTCAACGTGAACGGGTTCTGGAGGTTGACGTACAGGTTGGCCCGGCTGGCGTTCAGGCCGAGCTTCTCGAAGTACCGGAGCGGAAGCTCGTAGCCAACCTGGATGTTCTGGACCTTCAGGTAGTCACCGCTCTCCACCCAGCGGTCGGAATCCACCCGCCCGATATCGGCACCAAGCGCCCCATACACGATCCTCGGAGTGGTCGTGCTGTGATTCTCGGGCGTCCAGGGCGTATACCCCTTGGTGATGTTGTTGACGTCGTCCCCTCGGTCGCCCGCGTACCGGATGGAGTTGAAGACCTCGAAGCCGATGGCGCTGTGCAGCCCGACCGAGAAGGACCATGAACGGTACGAGCCATCCATGAACAAGCCGAACTCCCACTCCGGCCATGGGTCGCCCGCGGCGGAACGGTCCTTGGCGTCAATGGTACCGTCGTCATTGATGTCAGCCCACTTGGGGTCGCCCGGCAGGGCGCTCGGCTGGATTATCTTACCGGCCGAGTTCTTGTAGTTGCTCACCTCGTCCGCGGTCTGGAAGACCCCGATCATGTGGCGGACCCAGAACTGACCCATGGGCTGCCCGACCGCAGTGCGCGCCACGTTGTCAGCCCCTCCGGTGGCGCCACCGGACCCGCCCCCGAAGATCGGCTGCGCGCCGTTGCCCAGGGACAGCACCTTGTTCCTGGTCGAGGTGGCGTTGGCGGTGGTGTTGAGCTGGAAATCGCCCCGCTGCCACTTGTGCGTAGCGCTCAGCTCCACGCCGGTGTTCTGGACCGACCCCGCGTTCACGTAGGGCGCGGTGGCCGAACCGATGCTGTAGGGCAAGGGCGCCTGCACCAGCAGGTCATCGGAGCGCGAGCGGTAGTAGTCGAAGGTGAACGACAGCGCGTTGTGCAGCAGGTTCATGTCGAACCCGTAGTTCTGCATGGTGTTCTCTTGCCACTTGATGTCTTCGTTGGCAAGGGATGTCTGAATCGCTCCCGTCGCCACCTGGCCACCGAACATGTAGCTCTGGTTCGCGGTGATGGACGCGGCGTACTGGTAGTTGGAGAAGTCCTGGTTCCCGAGCGTGCCGTAGCTGCCGCGGAGCTTCAGGAAATTCGCCCGGCCGAGCAGCGGAATGTTCTGGAAGAAGCCCTCGTCGCTCACCACCCAGCCCAGTGATCCGGCAAAGAAGTTGCCCCACCGGTTCTTCAAGCCGAACCGGCTGGAGCCATCCCGCCGCGCGCTGAACTCGGCCACGTAGCGGCCGGAGTAGTCGTAGGACACGCGGGTGAGCAAGGAGTGGAGCACCGACTGATTCTGGGTGCCGGCGTTGTTCAGATTCAACGTGCCCGCATTGATCTGCTGCAGGCTCTCGTCCGCGAAGCCTTGCCGGTACGCCTGGGTCATGTCGACGATCGTATTTTGCGCGGTGTAGCCGCCCGTGGCGTTGACGTGATGCGAGCCGAACCGGCGATTCAAGGAGAGCAGATTCTCTACCAGCAGCGACTGGTAGCGGGTTGTCGTAGCGGTCAGGGACGCCAGACCCAGCGGCGTGTTCTGGTTGAGCACCCCCTTTTTCACGAAATTGTGCTGGTAGGAGGTGTTGTTGTTGAAGCCGACATTCAGCCGGTAATTGAAGTCCTGCAGGAGCGAGAACTGGCCGAACACGGTGCCCACCAGCTCGTTGGACTGAATGGTGTTCTCATTCAGTGTGAGGGTCCCTACCGGATTTGCCCCGAAGGTCGGAATGGCCGGGCTCCCGTAGCCCCAACCGCCGGTGGCGTTGTTCAGGGTATCGCGCACCGGAATAGGCGGCACGAGGCGCGTTGCCTGGTTCAGCGCGCCGCTGGGCATGAGCCGGCGGTCGGAGCGCGCCACTGACAGGTTCTCACCCACGGTGAGCCGACCGTGGGTCATTTGAGAATTGGCCCGCAGCGTGTACCGGTTGAACCAGGTGTTGATGATGGTGCCAATCTGCTTGGAGAAGCCGCCGCTCAGATAGTAATTGGCGCTCTCGTTGCCGCCCGACATCGACAGGGCGTGGTCCTGGATGGCGCCGTTCCGCATCAGCGCCTCCTGCCAGTCCGTATCGGTCGTGATCTTGCCGCTCAGTACGTCGAGGATTCCTTGCGGGACCGCAGCGCTGTTGGGATCCTGCGCCTTGGCATTCTCGAAAGCCATCTTCGTGACCGCCGCCCACTCCTTGGCGTTCATTAACTCCGGCCGGTGACCGAACTTCTGCCAGCCATAGTAGGAGCGAAGCTGCATCTGGTTGCCGCGACCGGCCGCGCCCTTCTTGGTGGTGATGACCACCACGCCATTGGCGGCCTGCGCGCCGTACTGGGACGCAGCGGACGCATCCTTCAGGATCTGGATGGATGCGACGTCATTGGGGTTGAGGTTGGGGTTCTGCTGCATGTACATCCCGTCGACGATGTACAGCGGCTGGACGTTGGCCAGGAAGTTCTGGCCGCGAATGTTGACCTGCGCCGCCTGGCCCGGGTTGCCCGATGTAATCATCGTCACCCCGGGCGCCCGTCCCTTGATAGCATCCTCCAGTGACGTGACCTTGCGCGCCGTCAATGACGCGGTCTGCAGGCTGGCCACCGACCCGGATACCGAGCGCTGTGTCTGCGTGGTGTAGCCCACCACCAGCAGCTCCTGGAGCGCAATGGCCTGCGACCTGAGCTGGAAGTCGGCAACGGCGGCGGGGCCCGTGCGCACCACTACGGAGCGAGTCGCATCCGTGTAGCCGAGCCGGATGACCCGCACCGTTACCGTCCCGACCGGCACGTTGAGGATGGTATAGCGGCCCTCCGCGTTGGAGAGTCCGCCGAGGCGGGTGCTCTCGATGGTTACCTGCGCGCCGTTCAGGGGTGCCCCGTTTTCGTCGGTCACCCGTCCGGTCACCGAGCCCTGCTGGGCCAGGGCCGGGCCGAACGAGACGGCCAGCAGGCCGAGCGCCCATCGCAGGGGTGACAGCACACGTGTCCTGTTCATAGCGGATTCCCGGTGGTTGGTGGTATGGAGCGGCGAGCGCGCCGCGCAGAGCGAAGCGTGCGCTGGAGGTTGGCATCGCTGGGGTCGAAGGCTCGAGGTCCGCACCGCCGGGCGCGTCCGGCCACGCCCGACGGCGCGGG
>VEPF01000172.1 GCA_012027055.1 Gemmatimonadota bacterium
CATAGCGCTCCCGGAGCTGCATGGTGTCCAGTTCGACGTCGATCTCGTGCAGCCCGGCCACGCCCCGGAGCGTATCCGGGGTTACCTTCCCGGTTGCCCTGCCGTCCAGCAGGATGCGCCCGCCGGCAGGTTGGGAGCGCACTACCAGAACTCCGGCATCATCCCCACCCAGGGGACCGTCCGGCTCCCGGCATGCGGTCAGACCCAGCAGCACGGCCCCCACCAGCCAACCGAATCGCGTCATGCTTCCTCGCCGTACGTCGCGCTCGCCCACTGCCTGCTTCTGAACGCCCCGCGCACCTCTTTCCGGACGGCCGGATCCCGGCGCTCACTCAGAAGCGGGCCTCCAGAACCGGTACGTACAGCGCCGTCTGCGCCTTCTGCTGCCGGTCCCGCTGCAGCCTGAGGCCCACGGCCGGCATGCCGATTTCCACGCCGCCTTGCCGGTATTCCAGCAGCGCGCCGCCCACTGCAGAGGGAGCGTTGCTCTGCCCGTCACTACCGCGTTCCTTCATGGAATTGGCTGCGATCAGCAGGCCGGCCGCGCTGCCCACGGCCGGGATCATGATCGCGACCTTCTCGTCATCCGGCTGGATGATCAGGTCGAGCCCGCCTCCGGCCAGCCCTCCCACCAGTCCGCCCAGGCTCACAAGCCGGGCTCGGCTGCGCGTGGGATTCCATTTTGGCGCCAGTGCGGCCATAGCGGCGATCCCGGCATCACCGCCAATCAGCGTGGCCGCCAGCAGATCGTTGTCCTCCAGTCCGAGCAGGACCCCGGCTGCCAGGCCGAACCAGCTCCCCCAGGGGCCGGCCGAGCTGACCGCGGTCGCGACTCCGGACGAGATCGGCTTGCGGGCCATGAGCGCGCCCGTCGCCACGCCGGCCAGGCCCCCGATCACGCTCCCGGCCACCATGGTCCTGGCCTCGGGATCTTCGCTGTAGCAGTAGCCGGAGTCCTGGCACTTCTCATCGCTCAGCAGGACCTGGGTCCAGCCGAACCCCTGCCAGCTGCCGAAGGACCCGCCGAACGTGATCGCCCGCGCCTGTCCTTCGGTTACCGCATGGCTTCTCGCGTAACCGTTCGCCGCCAGGAACCCGAGCGGCGCACCGGCCAGCAGGCCGAGGCCGAAGATTTCCGGTTCATCAGCCTCGGCGATCACCGGCAGCGCGATCCCGAGCCACGCGCCGTAGGTCGTGCCCCATACCAGCAGCTCGGTCCGCCCCGGCCGTTCCGGCTCCGGCTGCGCCCGCGACACGGCCAGCAGCCGGTCGGCATCCACGGACGCCGCAGTGCCCGCGAACCGGCGCCGCAGCAGCTCGAGCAGGGCGTCCGCCGCCCCGGGTTGGCCGGACGACCGGAGCTGGCGCGCCGCGTCCAGCCAGACCGCCGCACTGTCCTCCCGGCTCTGTGCGGCTGCGGGGCGCACCGCGGCGCCAGCCAGCAGGACCGCACCCACCAAGGCCGCTACCCACATCTTCATGGCTACCTCCTCCCCGGGTCGGTCAGTCAACCGGCGATTCCCTGGGCTGCCTCTACACTTCACCAGCAGGAACGCTCCGCGTGCCAGCCGCACACACGGAGCGCCTCCCCTGCTGTGTCATCCGAGCGGCCGCTCCCCCGGCCGCGGGATTCGTCAGTGGACTCCGGCCATCAGCTTGCGCACCGGTTTCACGAACAGCGCCAGCAGTAGGCCGTAGCCGAGCCCGAACACCGTTACGACCGTGAAGATGGTCAGCGCTGCCTGCGCACTGATCTCGCCGCCCGCACCCCCGGCCGCGCCGATCCGGCCGGCGATCTGACCGGCCATCAGGTTGCCGAGCGACGTCGCCATGAACCAGATGCCCATCATCTGACCCACCATCCGGTGCGGCGCGAGCTTGGTCACGGTGCTCAGGCCCACCGGGCTCAGCGACAGCTCGCCGCAGGTGTGCAGGAAGTAGGTCACCACCAGCCAGAGCGGGCTGACCTGCACTCCCTGCGTGGCCCGCATCATCGCCAGCATCATGACTGCGAAACCGGCGCCCAGCAGCACCAGCCCGACCGCGAACTTGGCCGGGCTCGACGGCTCCAGGTGCTTGTTCGACAGCCAGACCCAGAGCATCCCCGCCACGGGCGCCAGCGTGATGATCAGCAGCGGGCCCACGGACTGCAGCCAGGATGCGGGCAGCTCCCAGCCGAAGATCATCCGGTCGGTCAGCTGCTTCGCCACCAGGTTGAGCGAAGAACCCGCCTGCTCGAACCCCGCCCAGAACACCGCCGACGACAGGAACAGTACGGCGATCGCGCCCACGCGCAGCTTCTCCTGGCGCGTCAGCCCGCCGAAGATCAGGACGTACAGGAAGAACGCGAACGTGATCGATACGATGAGCACGGTCATGCCCGCCGCGACCTGGGTAATGGGCACCCGGGCGAACCAGGTCGCCAGCCCGGCCGCGAGCACCACCGCCATCCCGAGCAGCAGGTTCCGCCAGTTCCGGGAGAGCTGGGCGGAGTCGCCCTGGTCCGGGTGTAGTCCGGCGTTGCCCAGGTGTTTGCCGCCCAGCACGTACTGCACCAGCCCCAGCACCATGCCCACGCCCGCAATCGCGAAGCCCAGATGCCAGTTGATGTTCTCGCCCACCAGGCCGGTGATCAGCGGGGCCATGAACGCACCCGTGTTGATCCCCATGTAGAAGACCGAGAAGCCCGCATCCCGCCGCGCTCCACCCTCCGGGTATAGCTCGCCCACCATGGTGCTGACGTTGGGCTTGAGCAGGCCGGTACCCATGACGATGAGACCCAGCCCGAGGTAGAAAGTGGCCGTTCCCGGCGCGGCCAGCGTGAAGTTGCCTGCGGCGATCAGCATGCCGCCCACCAGCACCGCCCGCCGCTGGCCGATCAGCCGGTCGGCGATCCAGCCGCCGGGCAGCGCCAGCATGTTCGCGAAGCCGACCGTCAGCCCGTAGATGGCCCCGGCCGAGGCGGTGTCGGGGCCGAGCCCGCCGTCCGGAACCGCGGCCGTCATGAACAGGATCAGCAGCGCGCGCATCCCGTAGTAGCTGAACCGCTCCCACATCTCCGTGAAGAAGAGCGTGGAGAGGCCGCGCGGGTGTCCCAGGAACGAGCGGTCGAGAACGGCCGCACCCGCGCTCTTCCCGCCACCTCCCGCCGCCGCGCTTCCCGCTGCCGGATCCGTCGAACGGTCCTTGGCCATTTGCCTTCATCCTCCCAGGCTGGTCGGCAATGGCGAGCCACCCCCGCCCGCCAAGCGAACCGTCTTCCTTACCGCGGTGGCTCTGGTCCCGCCACCCTGCGCCCACGCCGTCGCGCTGTTTGACCTCCACGCGCGGACCCCTGCCTCACGCGGCCTCTTGCTGCGCCTCGGGCGCGCGCTCACTTTCGCAATTACCCATCCCGGTGGAACGGACATGGACGAATCGCTTCTGACGGCCCTGCGCTGCGCCGCCCTCACGCGCGTGCTCGAGCCGGCGGACCTCGAGCGGATCGCGGCCGCAGGGCAGGTGCTCGGCTATCTCCCGGGTACCTACATCTATCATGAGAGTCAGCCCAGGCGTTGCTGGCGCCTGGTGCTCAAGGGGCAGGTCCGACTGCAGCAGGGGCCGCGCGCCCGGCCGCGCGTGCTCGCCCTGCTCTCCGCCGGCGATTCGTTCGGCGAGGGTGCGCTGCTCGACGATTACCCGCACAGCACCTCGGCATACGTGGTCCAGCCGACCGAGGTGTTCCAGCTGCCCCGCCCGGTGCTCGCCGACCTGAGCCGCGACTACCCCGGGCTATACCAGCATCTCGTCGCGCGCGCCGCCCAGGTAATGGCCGAGCAGATCCGCGCCCCCGGGATCGGCGAGAGCTACCTCTCCGGCGGCGTCCGCACCGAGCGCGACCTCCTCGGGACCCGCGATGTCCCGGACACCCGGTACTACGGCATCCAGACGCTGCGTGCCGTCGAGAACTTTCCCATCACCGGCATTCGGATCTCGCAGTATCCGCTGCTCGTGCGCGCCCTCGCCGCCGTGAAGGAAGCCTCCGCGCTCGCCAACCGGGAGC
>VEPF01000405.1:0-11344 GCA_012027055.1 Gemmatimonadota bacterium
GCATCGTCCCCTCCCCGGTAGAAAGCCCCTCGAGCGCAGCTGGCCGCAGCCGCGCGCTCCCGGCGCGGCCGGCGCGTGGCGGCCGGCACTACTCCTTCACCAGCGGCTCGACATCGCGGCCGCAGTGCTTGCACACCTTCGCGCGCACCAGGATGCGCTCCGCGCAGTACGGGCAGTCGCGCTCCTCGCGCGGGTTCGGGTCGGCCCCCGGTGCGACGCCCGGCGCCAGCGCGCTGCGGGCCTCGTCCCCGGCGCTGATCTGCGCCTGCACCTGCCGGCGGAATTCCAGCGGGCTGGCGATGTTCGCGAATTGCTCCTTGGTGCCGCCCGTGCCCGTCACGGTGATGGTGCCGAAGCCGAGCAGCCGGCCGGTGACGGTCTGGTCCACGCCGATCCCTTCGACCTTGCCCAGCATGGTCTCGAGCGTCCGGCGCTGGATCCAGCCGACCTTCGCGATCACCCGCTTGTCGGTCACCGCGAATTCGGACGAGCGGTATTCGATGGTGACCCACAGCAGCGGGATCGCGGCCACGACCAGCAGGATCGCGCCCACCGCCGGCACGTCCCTGATGAACGCGAACGTCGCGCCGGCCGCGGCCACGACCGCGAACAGCACCGGCGGCACGTAGATGATCTTGTGGAGGTGAGCCCGGTGCTTGATCTGCTCGCCAGGCAGGAGGTGCTGCTCGACGTATCCCATGCCAGCCTCCGTTCGCACGCCAGAACCCGTCCAGCCGTTCGCTTCAATCTAATCCGCCCACCGGTCGCGATGGCCTCCGGCGGCGGGCGACCCTGCCCACTCCGGTCAGCGGTCGCTGCCCGCTGGCCATGCCGGGGCCGACCGGCCCGCCCACACCCAGGCGATGAAGTCCACCAGCGGCGGCGGCGCGCCCAGCTCGCGCAGCCGGGCGTTCACCTGCCCGCGATGGTAGGCGGAATGGAGGGCCAGCTGCACGATGGACTGCTGCAGGGTGGCGGGGTGCACGGCGCCGTAGCGCTCCGCCAGCTGCTCCGCCCAGGGGAACTCGATGGGGCGCTCGAGGGCGGCCTCGTCCAGTGCGGCCACGTACGCCGCCACTCCCGCATGGCAGTCGCGGGCCCAGGCGGCCGCGGCCGCCAGGTCGGGGAAGCCATCCGCTTCTGGGAGATCGAGCGCCTGCCCCTGCCACAGCTGCAGGTATCCGCCCAGCGTCTGCTGGCTGTGCACCAGCAGCTCCTTCACCCGCCGGTCCGTGGCCGCGGCCGGCGAGGCCAGCGCGGCCTGCCACACGGCCGCGTCCGCCCACTCCAGGTGCGCCAGCAGCTCCCGCGTTTCGGCCGAGATCATGCCGTCTCCCCATCCGCTCGACGTGAGGTGCTGCGCGAAGTCTGCCGCCGGCCGGCATGGTTGGCAACCACGACCTCGCCTAACTTGCGGATCGTTTCAGCTGCCGATCCCCGACCCTAACCGCGGAACCGTGACCATGACCGCTCGCGCCCTCCGCCAGGCCCTGCTCGCGCTCGCCTGCACGCCCCTGTTCGCGCAGGCCCAGCAGCCGGCTCAGCCGGTGCCGCCCGACCAGAACCTGCCGCCCTGGATCACGCGCCTCAGCTGGTTCGGCGAGCGCGCCGATTTCTCGCCGGACGGCAAGCGGGTGGTGTTCCTGTCGAAGACCTTCGGGGATGCCCTGGAGGTGGAGCTCGCGACCGGGATCATCCGCAACCTGACCGCGCATTACCCGCACCACGGCTACACCCGCGCGCTCTACCTCGCGGATGGCAACGTCCTGCTTTCCGGCCCGACCGCGTTCGACCCCGCGGACGTGAGCGCGGCCCGCGTCAACTCCTCGCTCTTCGTGCTCACCCCCGGCAGCGGCCGGCCCGCGCAGCCGCTGGGCGTGAAGTGCTCGGAGGGCCCCGCGGTCTCGCGCCGGCGCCTGCACATCGCGTGGACCAACACGGCCGCGCAAATGCCCGCTGTGCTGCCGAGCGGGGTCTCGCTCATGCAGGAGGCGGATCTGGTCTACGACGCCGGCACGCCTAAGCTCGTCAATACGCGCAAGATCCTGGACAGCCGCGACGTCCCCTTCCGCCTCAACCTGGAGACGCAGAACTACCGGCCGCCGGAGGAGAAGGAGCTGCTGTTCAGCGCCTACGAGTACCAGAACGGCGAGGTGTTCGGGATCGACCTCGCCACCGGCAAGCTGACCAACTACTCGAACGCGCCCGGCCGCTACGACGAGCCGGAGGGCATCTTCCCGGACGGCAAGTTCATCACGGTGGAGTCGGACCTGCACGACCAGCGCGGCTGGCACTACGCGGACATCTACAAGCTGGCGCTGGATGGCAGCGGGAAGATGGAGCGCATCACGCACTTCGCGGACGTGCCCACCTACCGCGCGTCGAATCCCGTGGTGAGCGATGATGGCCGCTTCATGGCGTTCCAGATGGCCCGTTCGGGCCAGGCGGCCGGCGTGGGGTACGGCATCTTCCTGTACGGCATCCAGAAGGCGGCGGCGGCGGCGAAGTGGGCGACCGCCGCGGGTTCAGCCCGCTGGCGGGGCAGGAATCAGCCCCGCCAGCCAGTGCACCACGTTCAGGCAGAACTGCGCGTTCTGCGCCGCGAAGGGCATGTTCATGCCCATCGGGACGCGTTGCGCGCCCGCCAGCTGCGCCGAGCACATGGCGGCCTCGCCGAGCAGCACCACCCGCCCGTTCGCGATGCGACGCGTGCCGCCCTGCAGCCAGCCGGCCAGCGCGAACCGCGGATACTCCTCCGGCGGCGCTTCCCGCGCGTTGCCTCCGATCACCGCCACGCCCGTAGCTTCAGGCCCCAGCACCAGCAGCGGCTGCACGTCGCGCGCAGGCTGGAACGCGTGACCGGTGAACGTGACCACCGTGCGGATCGCCTCGCGCTCATTGCGGCCGCGCAGGATCGGGTGGTCCGCCAGCCGGCCGGGCTGGCCGATGGTGCGGCGGAACTGCTCATGCGGGATGCCGGACTGCTCGTCGCTGCGGCGCAGTGCGTCCTCGTCGAGTGCGCCGAATACCATGACGCCGTTCGGTGACTCGGCGCTCGGACCGGCATAGCCGTCCAGGGATGCGAAGCCGAGCAGCATGGCGAGCCCGGCAGCCGCACCGGCGAACGGCGGGTGATCCGCGATCAGCAGCAGCGAGCCGCCCGCGCGCACCCAGGCATAGAGCGAGTCCACTTCCGGCTGGCGGAACGCCGGCACGTTCGGGTAGCCCGGTCCCTGCCCCTCCGCGAGCGCATTGGCAATGACGATGACGCGGCAGTCCCGCAGGGCGGCCGAGTCGAGTGCGGCCGGCAGCCCCGCCACCACGAAGCCGTCCTGTTCCAGCAGGAGCGCGAACGGGCGGTAGCGACCGTCGGCCGTGTGGAAGTTGCGGTGCGCGGCGTCCACGCAGACGCGCGGGCCGGCACCGGAGGCGAAGGCCGGTGCGGAGACCGGGAAACGGTACGTCGTATCCGGCACCTGTTGGGCGAGCAGACCCGCAGGTGCGGCCGAAAGTACGAACCATGCCCACAGGTGCTGTCCGGCTCGTGACATGATCACCTCCCGCGGGGCAGCTCTGCGCCGCGCGTCATCTGTGCTCCGCGCGCAGCATGCCCCAGACCACGGTGTCCTCGCTCCGGCCGCGGGCGCGCACGTGCCGCCGGAGCACCCCCTCCCGCGTCATGCCGGCTTTCTCCAGCACCCGGCCCGAGGCCGGGTTCCACGCCACGTGCTGCGCGTAGATGCGGCCGAGCCCCAGGTCCTCGAAGCCGTAGCGGCAGACGGCGCGCAGCGCTTCGGTAGCGAAGCCCTGACCCCAGTACGGCACGCCGATCCAGTAGCCGGTTTCGGCACGCTCGTGCTCCCGCTCGATGCGCAGCTCGATGCAGCCCACCAGCCCGTGCTCGGGATGGACTACGCCCCAGACCAGCCGGCCCGCCCCGGCCAGGATCGGCAGCGAGCCGAGCCATTGCTCGGCCATGCCTTCCTCGTACGGGTGCGGGATCTCGGCCGTGGTCTCCGCCACGCGCGCATCCCCCGCCAGCTCCCGCACCCGCGCGGCATCGGCCAGCGTGAGCTCCCGCAACTGGAGCCGCTCGGTCGCCAGTGTGGGGATCATTGCCCCCGCTCCCGCCCCGATCCGGTTCACGCGGAAGGCTGCGCGTGGGCGTGGCGCAGCTGCTCCAGCCGCGTGCGGGCTTGCGGCTCGCGCGCGAAATGCTGCTGCAGCATGAGGCACGGGTAGTCGTGGCAGAAGGCGCAGCTCTCGAGGTGGCGCGCCGCGGCGCAAGGTCGGATCGGGCACTCGCGGCAGCCGGAGAAGAGGCGGGCGTTCACCCGGCAGCCGTCGCAGTCGCTGACATCGAGCGGGTCCATCGGGAGGGCGTACTCCTCCGTGCAGACTCTCGCGATCTCGGCTCGCAATCGCCGGCGGGTGCTCTCGTTCTGCTCCAGCGTGGCCAGGTGTATCGGGCAGGTGTCACAAGGCAATCCGCAGTAGGCCAGCCCCTTGTCCATGATGCCCTCCGCTGGGCCGTCCGGCAGCGCCGCGCTCGAACCGCCCGCGCTCTGCCGCCCCGCGCATGCTGCGCCTCAGTGCCGTGACCGGGGGCAGGTCACCCGCCCGCCGGCTACACCAGGTGCCGCACCTGCAGACCCTCGAAATGCTCGACCAGGTAGTCCGCCAGCACCCGCCGGTGACAGTGCTCCGGTTGCTCCTCGCTGCACAGCAGGCAGGCCCCGTCCAGCAGTTGCCGCGAGACGACATCCTCCACCTTGCGCGTCCGGATCAGCCGCCGGTACCCGGCCTCGAACCGGTCCCACTCCTGCCGCTTGCGCGCCAGGTCGATCAGGGCCTGCGTGGGCGCCAGCTCGGCCATGTGGCGGTACTCCATGCCCGCGATCTCCCGCAGGAAGAACGCGAGGTCATCCTGCTTCGTGAATCCGGCCAGCTGGGAGACGTTGTTCAGGCGGATGTCCAGCACCCGCCGAACGCCGGCCTGTCGCAGCAGCGTGAAGAACTCCTCGGCGGTCTTCCTGGTGAAGCCGATCGTGAACAGCTCGCCGTCCGCCATGGCACACCTCGCATGTCCGGAGTGTGTCGGTCGCCCTTGGCCGCCCGGCTGCGCTCCCGTCAGGGCCCCGGCCGCCGCTCCGCCGGCAGGTAGCTGATCGCCAGTACCTGGATCTTGCGTTTGGCCGGCACGCCCAGCACCGCGTCCGCGACCTTCGCCACGTCCGACGGCTCCTTGACCTCGGCGAGGATGATCGCGTTCGCCCCGGCCTTGCCCGCTTCCTTCCGCAGCTTGTCCACCAGCTCGCGGTTGTTGGCCCACTCGTACTGACCTTCGGCCTTGATAAGCGCCACCTTCTCGAACGGGCCCGGGACGTCCGTCTCGTCCAGGAATACGCGGACCTGCTCCCAGGGCACCACGGGTCGCGGGATGGGTTCGCCGAGTGGCACCGTACTGGCCGTGACGCAGCCGGCCAGGAGGCCGGCCGCCAGCAACCAAGTGAGCGAGGTTCTCATGATGGGATCTCCCCCTGGCAGCGCCGCCTCCAAGATGCCATCCGCACCCTTGCCCGGCCACGGTAGCGGCCCGGAGCCGCGCGCGCTGCCACGTGTCGTACCGTATCAGGACGCGCCTTGATCCCCGTTCGGGATCCTCCCCGCGCGGGCGACCGCCGGGCTTCCCGGCGCCGCCGCGCCGGGACCCGCGGTTGCCCGGTCACAGCATGATCTTCAGGCTGGTGATGATGAACGCCGCCGCCCCGGCCGCGGCGATCAGCAGGCGCAGCCAGGTCACGGACCGGCCGGCGGCATCCTGGGTCCAGAATGCGACGACCCCGCAGCCGGTCTGCTGCGCGCTCGCGAACTCCAGGGGCATGCCCACGGTGCCGGCGTAGAACTCGATGCCTTCCAGCATCGTGGGCGTCAGGAAGTCATCGACCAGGTCCCCTCCCTGCTGCTCCACCGGCACGCCATCGATGTAAATGAGCGGCGTGCATCGGCCGAGCGGGTTGTCGATCGTGATCAGGGTTCCGCCCTCCACGCGCTCCAGCGTGATGGCCGGCACCCGCCGCAGGTAGTCGGTCACGCGGTTCGCGGGAATGTTGTCCAGCTGCTCGCGCGTGAGGAACCGGCCGGAGCCGGTGCCGTGGTTGAGCCGGTCGTAATAGCCCTGGAGCCGGCGCTGGCTGCGGGCCGTGACCACCAGCGGCTCGAGCGGGATCGCCTCCCGCCCGAGTTGCACGCGGAGGGTCACGCTCTCGTCGCTCTGCAACCGCAGCCGGTCCTCGAAGGCCGCATAGGAGGGGTGCGTTACCCGGAATACGTAGGCGCCGGAGCGGGGCGCCCGCCGCAGCGTGAAGCGGCCGGCCGAGTCGGTGAGCACGCTCGCGCCCCCCGGGCTGCCCGCCTGCCGGAGCGAGACCGTGGCGCCGGCCACCGCCACGCCCGACTCCTGCTCCAGCACCTGCCCGCTCACCACCTGCGCCGCCGCCGGCCCGGCCGTACCGGGCGCCAGGAGCAGCACCAGCGCCGCCTGCAGGCTCCGGCGGAAGCTGAAGCTCATGCTCGTGCGCCCGGGATGTGCGACCGGTCGGGGATCGCCGGCGACCTGCCGCCTCGCCTCCCGGCACCAGCCGCTCCTGGTGGATGCGTCCGCACGTGGGCGGTGGCGACCGCGTGCCCCACCGCCCGTGCCCGCTGGCCCGCCCGCGCGGCCAGCACCGTCAGGTCCGGAGGGTAATGCCCCAGCACGAAGCCGGACCGCCGGCCCATGCGCGCCGCTACTGGCCCACGGTCGCCGGGAGCTGCAGCGCCTGCGCCGCCGCCGCCCAGGTGGGGTAGACCTCGTACGGGAAGTGGTAGCGGAACTCGCACTCCGTCGAGTCGTGCGGCGAGCCCTCGTCGCTCGTCAGCTTGTACAGCTCCCGCGCGGGTTTGAACTCGGCCGTGTAGCTCCGCTCCAGCACTTCCTTCGCGAGCCCCCACTTGCACCCGTCGAAGAACCCGGAATAGCGACGGAAGAACACGGTTCGCCCCTGGGCGTCGAAGTAGTGGCGGTACTCGTTGTTCCAGTCGCGCGTGCTGGTCGGCGTCTCGATCAGCAGCAGCACGGTCCCGGCAGTGTCCCGGAATACCGCGTAGCTCGTCTGCGTCCCTTCCGGCGCGGCGTCGTTCTGGGAGACGGGGACCACCGTGCCGTCCTGCAGCCGGGCATACACCTGCACCTGCCCCTTCCCCGCCGTCATGAGCGAGTCGGCCCGCACCCTCAGCGCCGGGCCTTCCGACTTCGCTCCGCCACACGCGGTCAGGACCATCACCGAGAACAGCAGTGTCAGCCGCTTGCCCATGTCGGTCTCTCCTCATCGAGGTTGTCTGGCCGCGCTCCGTGCGGGCGGCGGGTGCGGGGCGGATTGCCCCGCATCGCGCCATGCGGGCGGTCCCGGGGTCGGTCGAAGGCAGGTTCGATTCCGGGCCGCAGGGCCCGGTCGCCTACCTCACGCGCGCGGCACAGCCTGAATTTGCGCACTCCCGGCCCGTTCGCGAGAGCCCTCCGCGGGGCGGTTTCCGCTCACCGCTGCCGGGGCCCCCGACTGCCGCTGCCGCGCGCCGGCCCGCGCCGCTGCTCAGGCGGCCTGCGGCCCGCCGCGCAGCAGGGTGTCGATCTCTTCGATCCGCTCCCGCGCTTCGGTGACGCCCGCCAGCCGGATGTTGCCCCGGTCCAGCAGCTCGAAGAGCATGCGCGCCCGCAGCAGCAGGTCCTCGCCCTGGTCCGTGGTTGCGGCGGGCAGGGCCGCGAGCCCTTCGAGGTAGAGCGACTCGGCCAGGAACCAGCAGCGCGTGGGCTCGAGCGAGCCGCCCGCGGTGAGCATCATGGCCAGCGTTTCAGCCGAGACCTGCTGCGCCGTGTCGAGGTCCACGCCCAGCCTGGCCGCCGCGCCGAGCAGGTCCTGGCGCACTTCCTGGTGCGACGTCTGCTTCCCCACGATGCGCCGACGCACCGCGGCCAGCAGCACCCCGATCCGCTCGATCTCGCGGAGGATGAAGTCGCGCTGTTCCACGTGGGCTTCCCGGGACCGTGGGGCGGCGGCGGGCGGGCGCGTCAGCTCGTGGTCGAGCCGCCCGGGCGGCTCGCGTGTCGCACCAGGTTGCGGCCCTCGCGCTTGGCGCGGTACAGGGCCCCGTCCGCCGCCGCGATCAGCGCCGACGCCGGCGCGGCGCCCTCTACGGTGCCGGCTCCCACGCTGATGGTGAGCGCGCGCTGGCTCCAGCCGGCCGCGGCCACGGCCCGGCGCAGCCGCTCGCCGGTGCGCAGCGCCGCCTCGACGCGCGCGTTCGGCAGGATCACCGCGAACTCCTCGCCGCCGTAGCGCGCCACCACATCGAACGGCCGGGTGTAGGCCGTGAGGATCCGGGCCACGTCCTGCAGGGCCTCGTCTCCCGCCACGTGGCCGAACTCGTCGTTGTAGGCCTTGAACTCGTCGACGTCGATCATCAGCAGCGAGACCGCCGTCGCGTGCCGCTCGGCGCGCGCCAGCTCTTCCTGCAGTGCCTCATCGAACGCGCGGCGGTTCCGCACCCCCGTCAGCGCATCCGTCGTGCTTTGCGCCTGCAGCACCAGGTTGGCATCCTCCAGCTCCCGCTGGTACTCCTCGAGCTGCCGCCGCGACTGCGCGAGCTGCCCGACCACCCGGCGCAACTCCAGTTGCGCGATCACCTGGCGCGCCAGCGCCCGCAGCGCCTCGAGGCGGTCCGCCGCCAGCTCGCGCGGCTGGCGGTCGATCACGCAGAGCGCACCCATGGCCAGGCCGGCGGCGGTCACCAGCGGCGCGCCCGCGTAGAACCTGATGCCGGGGTCGTCGGTGACCAGCGGGTTGTCCTCGAAGCGCGGGTCGGCCGCCGCGTCGTTCACCACCAGCACCTGGTCCGGCCGCAGGATCGCGTGTGCGCAGAACGCCTGCTCGCGCGGCGTTTCCCGGGCCGCCAGGCCCTGCCGCGCCTTGAACCACTGCCGCTCGCTGTCCACCAGCGAGATCACCGCGATCGGGGTCTCGCAGATGAAGGATGCCAGCCTGGTGATGTCGTCGAAGGCCTGCTCCTCCAGCGTGTCCAGGATGCCGAACTCGCGCAGGGCCTGGATGCGCTCGGCTTCGTTCGGAGGGAGTGGTGCCGCTATCATGCCGGCTCCGCGTCCTGCGCGCGGGTGAGCTGCACTCCCCCAGCGCCCTGGCCGCCGGTCTGGTAGAGACCGGCGGGATCCGCGCCCAGCAGGCCGGCGCGCAGCAGCCGTTCGTCCGTCCCGCGCAGCAGTGCCTCGCCTGCCGGCGGCAATACCCCCCGCTGCGGCTGGGCGTCGAGCGCATCGGACAGGTAGTCGATGTCGGCGGCCACCTGCCAGCCCGCGAAGCGCCGCTGCGCGAGCTCGAGCGGACGGGTGTAGGCGCGCATGGTCAGCTCCCCGTCCTGGTTGAAGAAGTCGTCGAAGTACGACAGCACCAGCTCGCGCACGTTGCGGTAGACGGGGTTCCGGTAACGCAGCCCCGTGTAGTTCGACTTGGCGACCGCGCCGAAGTGGCCCGCGCGCCGGAATATCGCCAGCACGTGGTCGTCATCGCGCACGGCCACGATGTTCACGAGGCGGGGCGGGTGCCCGATCAGCTCCAGGCACGCTGCCGCGAAGAGCGCGCCCTCCATGCAGTTCGCGGTGCCGTCCGCGAGCACGCGCGCGGGACAGCGCGCGGTGGCACCCGGGTTGTACGGGATCCGGTCGAGGAACTCCTGGATGCCCACGGGCGTCGCGAGCACCGGGAGCGAGCGCGCGCGGTGCTGCCAGTCTGCCAGGTTCATGGCCGGCATCAGGGTTGCGTGGCGCCCGTCAGCGCCCGGACCAGCCGGTACATGAACTCCTGCCCCTCGTAGAACCACTCGGGCTTGATGCGTTCGTCCTGGCCGTGCGCCCGCACATCATCGATGTCATCGAAGATGCCGCTCACTCCGTACACCGGGATGCCTGCCTTGCGGAGGTAGAGTCCGTCGGTCGCGCCGGTGCTCATTACCGGCACGACCTTCACTGCCGGCCAGAACTCCCCGGTCAGACGCTCGACCGCGCCCAGTATCTCGGGAGTGAGCGGGGATGCGGGACTGGGCTTCGGCGCGGCCATGGGTCGGACCGTCACCCCGAACGGCGCCGCCAGTGCGGCCAGCGTGCGCTCGACGTCGGCCGGATCGTGGTCGGGCAGCAGCCGGCAATTGATGGTGGCGCGCGCCCGCTGGGGCAGCGCGTTCTCGGCGTGCCCGCCCGTCAACTGGGTGGCCACGCAGGTGGTGCGGAGCCGTGCGTTGTAGCTGGGCTCATCGGCCAGCAGGGCCACCGCGGCGGTGTCGTGCGGGTCGCGCACCACCCGTCGCATGGCTTCTCCAGCGGCCCCGCCGACCAGCTCGGCCGTGCGCTCGAAGTACGCGCGCGTCACTTCATTGAGCATGACCGGGAACTGGTAGGCCTGCACTGCCAGCAGGGCCTGCGCCAGGTCGTAGATGGCGTTCTTCCGGGTGGGCAGCGAGCTGTGCCCGCCCTCATTGGTGGCCTCGAGCGTGAACGAGAGGTAGACCTTCTCCGACGCCTGCACCGTGTTGCTCACGCGCACGCCCGCCTTGGCCATGCCCCCGCCGCCTTCGTTGAGCGCGTACGCCGCCTCGATCAGCGGGCGGTGATTCGCGAGCAGCCACTGCACGCCGTTGTAGCCGCCGCCCTCTTCGTCCGCCGTGAGCGCCACGATGATGTCGCGGTCCGGGATGTACCCCTCGCGTTTCATGCGGATGAGTGTGACGATATCGATCGCGGCATCCGCCTTGTCATCCGTGCTGCCGCGGCCGTACCACCAGCCGTCCTGCTCCGTGAAGCGGAACGGGTCCACGGTCCAATCCGCCCGGTTCGCCTCGACCACGTCCAGGCGCGCCAGCAGCAGGATGGGCGCGCGCCCCGGCGCCCGGCCCCGGAGCCGGGCCACCAGGTTCCCGCGCACCGGCGAGGCGCCGCCCAGGAACAGGTCCGCGGCGGCGAAGCCCGCGGCCCGCAGCCTCGCCGCCATGGCCTCCGCCGCCCGCGTGGTGCTGCCCGCGCTGACCGTGGTGTTGATCTCCACCAGCTCCCGCAGCACATCCTTCGCCAGGGCCTGGTACTCCGGCGGGGACATCGTTTGCGCGCGCAGCGGCAGCCCGGCCAGCAGGCCGCACCACGCCAGCGCCGCGCCGCGGGATCTGCTCACCGGCCCGTCCCGCCTCCGGCCGTGCCATCCGCCGGCGCCGCGGTTGGAACCTTCAGCGCGGGACGGGCCGGTGA
>VEPF01000405.1:11381-21016 GCA_012027055.1 Gemmatimonadota bacterium
GTCGAGAGCCGGCGCCTGATCCGCAGGTCGTGCTGCCCGCGCAGCCCGACGATGCGCGTCACCACCATCCAGGTGAACCAGCCGAACGCCACCATGCCGATCGCAAAGAGCGCGTACGCCAGCGGCCAGCTGATGCCGCGGGTCATCATGCTGTACTCCGACATGCCGCCAATGCTCGCGATCAGGTTGAGCGGCAGGAACACCACGTTGATCAGCGTCAGGTTCTTGAGCAGCACGCCCATGTTGTTGTTGACGATCGTGCCGCGCGCATCCATCAGACCGCTCAGCACCGAGCTGTACACGTTCGCCTGCCGCGCCGCCTGCTGGTTCTCCAGGATGATGTCGTCCAGCAGCTGCTGCTGCCGCAGGCTCAGCCCCAGCAGCCCCGCCAGCGTCCGCAGCTTGGTCAGCACCGCGCTGTTCGCCTCGATGGCGTCCAGGTAATAGACCAGGCTCTCGCCGAGCGCGAACATCTGCAGCAGGTGCCGGTTCTCCATCGAGACCGTGATCTTGGTCTCCAGGTCCGTGCTCAGCTGCTTTATCACCCGCAGGTGCCCCACGTAGTGCCGCACCGACTGCAGCAGGAAGCCCAGCAGTACGTCCCGGATGTCCTCCGGGTTGCGGAACTCGCGCGCGCCGATCGGCAGCTCGCTGGCGCTCATCACGAACGCCAGCTGCTGCCCGTTCAGCACCAGGGCCACCGAGTTCACGCCCAGCTCGATCGCCTCCGCCACCACCGCCCGCTGCGGCGCCTTCCACAGGATGAAAGCCCGCTCCCCCGTGACCTCCAGGCGCGCTACCTCGTCGGGGTCGAATGCCGATGCCAGATCGTAATCATCCAGGCGCAGCGCCTCGGCCAACGCCGTCTTCTCGCGCTCGTCCGGCGCGAGGTACGCGAGCACCTGGGCCTGGCGGTCTCCGGCCTCCGTGATCGCCTTGCCGTCGATGACGTAGCGATGAACCATGGTGGACTTTCCTCCGGCAGCTGGGGAGCCGGTCGTGCGCTCGGGGCCTGGCCGCGCGCCCTGCCAGCCGGGCGCGCGACCAATATGGTATCGTCCGCCCGCATGAGGCCCCCGTCAAGGGCCGGCGGGCGCGCGCCGGGCCGCGCGCCGCCTTGCCCGCCGCTCCCCCGCTCCCTATGCTCGCTCGACGGCCGGGAGTGGCGCGCGACGCGGGAGGGATGCGATGCGGCAGGACTGGCGGTTCTTCGGCAGTTCCGCGGCGGCTTCCGCCGCGCTCGTCATGGTGCTCGCCGGCTGCCGTGAGCAGCCGACGTCGCCGCCTGCCATGACCCCCGATGCCTCAACCTTCGCGGCCGCCCGCCGTCCCGCCAAACCGCCGGCCGAGCAGCTCTCCTTCATCGACTACCTGGACGGCTACGATACCGCCCGCTGGCTGAAGGCGGACGGCTGGACCAACGGCTCGCCCTTCGACAACGCCTGGCTCGCCGACCACATCACGTTCGCCGGCGGCCTGATGAGTATCCGCCTCGATGACCAGCGCGCGCTCGGCGAGCCCTACTCCTCGGGGAACTACCAGAGCGTCGGCTTCCACGGCTACGGCTGCTACGAGGCCAGCTTCCGGCCCGTCCCCGTGCCCGGCACGGTGACCTCCTTCTTCACCTTCGCCGGTCCCTACGACAACGGCGGGAACGGCAGCCACAACGAGATCGACATCGAGTTCCTCGGCAACCACTTCCTCGCGGGCAATACCGAGGTCCAGTTCAACTTCTACGCCAACGACGACGCTTACGCCTCCCGCAACGAGCACCTCCACCCGCTCGGCTTCGATGCGGCCGCTGCGTTCCACCGCTACGGCTTCAGGTGGACGTCCGCGGGTATCGCCTGGTACGTGGACGGCGTGCCGGTCTACCAGGTCGCGGACAGCCCCGAGCACCCCACGCCGAAGGCTGCCGAGTCCCTGCAGAAGATCATGATGAACCTGTGGCCGGTGGACGCCACGGCGGCCGCGTGGGCCGGTACCTTCGTCTATCCCGGGCAGCCCCTGGAGGCCAGCTACCAGTGGGTGCGCTTCGTCCGGGGCGAGGACTGTACGCTCGACGTCGCCCCGCAGGAGCCACCGCCACCCTCCGGGGATCCGGGCGTGCTGCACGTGTCCGGCGTCGCACTCCAGCTGGCGGCGCGCAACACCCAGGCCGTCGCCCGGGTCACGGTCGTGGACGGCACTGGCCAGCCGGCGGCCGGCACGACGGTCACGGGCACCTGGTCGGGCAGCATCACGACCGGCGATGCGCTGCGGGAAACCGGCACCGACGGCGTCGCCACCTTCTACTCGGCCAGGTCTCGCACCATCGCCAGCGTGACCTTCTGCGTCACGGGCGTGACCCGGGCCGGTTCGACCTACGATGCCACGAAGAACCTGGCGACCTGCGGCACGGTTTCTCCGTAACTGCCGGCCGTAGCAGCTGCGCCACCGGCGCCGTTCGGGCCGGCATCCGGATGTTGCGCGAAGACCCGGGCGAGGCTGCGGCCCCGCCCGGGTCTTCGGCTCATTTCGTCACCGCTTCGGTGCGCTTTACCGGTTCACCTTCGGGGCCCTGATCTGCTCGCCGCCCTCGTCGATCAGGAGCCCGGTGACGTTGCCGGCGTCGTCCCGCACGATGGTGGTCGTGACGGGCGCTTCCTTCAGGAAGAACGTGGTTTCCGAAGTCGGCCAGAGCTGGACCCGGCCCTGGCCGCCGGGCTGCGCCCACAGGGTCGCGCCTTCCCGCGTGAGCACCAGCTCGCCCATGCCGGGTGCCGAATACGTGCCGACGTACCGGTCCAGCAGCGCCGCCGTCAGCTGCACCTCCTGCGGCTGTGGCCAGATGTTGTCGCGCGCGTTGCCATCGGGGAAGCGGCCGTCCGGATCGAGCGTGACCTTCGTGATCTGCCGTCCGCCGAAGTCCAGGTCGGCATCGAAGGTGCGCCGGCCATCGAACCAGACATCGACCGGGAACGTCACCTGCGCCGTCGTGTCATCCAGCATGACGCTGTTCTGCATGGGCTTGATGACCGGGCCCTGCGCCGCGAACTGCACCTTCAGCACGACCGGCGACGGCATGCCGCCATCCTGTCGCACCGTGACCACGGTGTGCGTACCCCGGGTGGCCACTGTCTGGATCGATTCGTCCACCGCGTCCGTGCTCCACATCCAGTAGTACCAGAACCAGCTCAGGTCCTGGTGCAGCGCGCGGTTCATGAAGAAGGCGTAGTCCCAGGGTGTCGGGTGCTTGAAGCGCCAGGCATGCGCGAACTCGCTCTGCGCCCGCCACACCGCGCTGTCGCCGACGATGGCGCCGAGCATGGACAGCATCTGCGGCGCCTTCCCGTAGGCGACGAATCCGTACATCGGGCCCGCGTAGTTCTCGTTCCAGATCAGCGGCGGCTCTTCTTCGGACCCGCTCAGGTTCCCGTACTGCTGCCCCTGGCCGTTCAGCCCGTTGGCCAGCGGCCGGCCGGCCAGGTCGTTGCCGGACAGGATGTTCATGTACTGGTTGAAGCCCTCGTCCATGAAGCCCCACCACGTCTCGTTGACGCCCACCATCATGGGCCACCACTCGTGACCGGCCTCGTGGTCCGCCGCGCCCAGCGCCGACATGATGAACATGGGATACTCCATGCCCAGCTCGGGACCGTCGGTCACGGTCATGGCCGGGAAGGCGTAGGGCATCCACAGCTTCGAGTAGAACTCGAGCGCGTGACGCGTGCGCGCGCCCACTTCACCGAAGCGATGGGGCGCCTGGGCGTGGCCCGGCAGGTAGAGTACGTGCACCGGGATGTAGCCCTTGCCCGGGATGTTCGCGCGCGTAGCGTCCCAGACGTAGCTCCGCGATGTCGCCCAGGCCACGTCGGCCACGCTGTCGGCCACGAACCGCCACTTGAGCCGCGTGCCTGCGGCCGTGGCCTTGCCCGGACCCTGCTCGTCCGGACCGGCAATGTGGATCTGCTGGTCCGACGTCAGCACCCGCGCCAGCCGCTCCCGCTCGACCGGCGTGAGCACTTCCTCCGGGTTCTGCAGCACGCCCGTGGCTCCCACGATCCAGCCCGCGGGCACGTCGTAGGTGACGTCGAAGCGACCGAAGTTGTTGTAGAACTCGGCGTCGCCCAGGTAGGGCTCGGTGTCCCAGCCCCGGTAGTCGTCGAAGACCGCCACGCGGGGATACCACTGCGCCACCTGGTAGACCGAGTCCGCCGTGCGGCCCATGCGGATGCCGCGCCCGGACTCGACCAGGGACACCCGGAAACGCCACTCCAGGTTCAGCGTGATGCTGCCGCCGGCCGGGACCGGATTGACCAGCTGCACCCGCGCACTCGTCAGGTTGAAGTTCATGGCCTGCGGCGCAGTCGGCGCGCCCCGCGACATGCCGCCCCGTCCGCGTGCCGCCGGCGTGGTCAGGTCCACGTCCCGGCCATCGACCGCCAGCTTCGTCACCACCATGCCGTCCGTGACCTCCGGCACCGTGCTGAGGCGCGGCACGTTGGGCGCGAAAATGTTCTGATCGAGTCGCAACACCACGCTCGACAGCGGCTGCGGGCTCCGGTTGTGCAGCACCACCGTCTCGCTCCCGGTCACCACCGAGGTGGCCGGATCGAGCGAGGCGTTGATCGTGTAGTCGGCGGCGGTCTGCCAGTACTTCGGGCCCGGCCGGCCCGTGGAATCGCGCGTCCCGGCCGCGAACGCGCGCTGGATCATGTCGGTGATGGGAATGGTCCGGTGGATGGGGCGGGGCGGTTGCTGCGCCGCGAGCGGCGTGCCCCACCCGGTTCCGCACAGCACGCAGGTCGCGGCCACCAGGATGGATCGTTTCATGGTATGCACCTGATCAGAGGGACGGGACGATCATCATACACACGAGTCAACCATACGGTCGCGGCGGGGTTCGGGTTTGCCCGGTGCCGAGGGTGAAGAACGCCGGCAGACCGGCGTGGCCAGCAGTCAGATCAACGGCCTCCCCCCGCGACAGCCCAGCCGAGAATGAGCCATACCCAAGAAGAGACGTGTCGGGACCGGCGGGCCTGCGGGCAATGGATTCGCGCGGCCGCAACCGGTTGCGGATGTCGCGCGCCCGACGCCGCGCAGATCTCTCTGGTGGCACACCTGGCCAGTTGCGCCCGGGACCGCGTGTTTCCACCCACCCCCCCTGTTTACGGCTGCGGCTCGCAGCCGCACCTTGGATCGGGCTTACCGAGTGCAGCGCACCACCGACCTGCGCCGCTCGCGCCCAGAGGAGCAGGCACCCGATGCCGGACATTCTCCTGCAGTCCCTGGATTACCCGATCCGCCGCCTCCACGCGACTTCACCCCGCTGTCTGGGTCATCCACATGCTGCCGTTCCGGACTGAACCGTTCTTCACTTTCCAGCCAGGGAGTTGCCCGTGGACGACGTTCGCCCCGTGACCATGACCGCCGCACGCCTGCATGGTCCGTCCGACATGCGGGTGGAAACGCTGCCTCAGCCTGGCCCGCCCGGCGCGGCGCAGGTGCTGTTGCGGGTGCAGGCCATGGGCATCTGCGGCAGTGATCTCCATTCGTTCACGGATGCCCGCATCGGCGACACCGTGGTGAGCGCCCCGCTCGTCCTGGGACACGAATTCTCCGCGGTGGTGGAGGCGGTCGGGCCCGGATCCCTGGATGGCTGCTTCGAGCCGATCCGGCCGGGAGTGCGCGTGGCCGTCGACCCGGCGCAACCCTGCGGCCACTGCGAGCTCTGCGCGAAGGGCCATCCAAACCTGTGCCGTCACCTCCGGTTCTGCAGCAACTACCCGCACGATGGTTGTCTGCGCGAGTGGATGCACGTGCCGGCGGATACCTGTTTCCCGCTGCCCGACCGCATCGATGACGTCGCGGGCGCACTGCTGGAGCCCCTGGGCGTGGCGATCCACGCCGTCGACCTGGCGCGCATTCGCGTCGGCAGTAGCGTCGCGGTCCTGGGCGCCGGGCCGATCGGCCTGCTGATCCTGCAAATGGCGAAGCTCGCCGGAGCGCATCCCATCTTCGTCTCTGACCGGTTCTCGTGGCGACTGGCGCTGGCGGAGAAGATGGGCGGGATTCCCGTTCCCTGCGCGGACGAAGACCAGGTGGCGCGCGTGCAGCGGGAAACGCACGGCCGGGGGGTGGACGTGGCCATCGAGGCAGCCTGGGGAACCGATTCGGTCGCCCAGGCCTGCGAGGTGGCCCGGCTGGGCGGGACCGTCGTGCTCGTGGGGATACCCTCGGACGACCGGCTTTCGATCAAGCACTCGACCGCGCGCCGGAAAGGGCTGACCATTCTGCTGTGCCGCCGGATGAAGCACGCCTACCCGCGGGCCATCGCGCTGACCGAGCGCGGGCTGATAGAGCTGGGAGACCTGGTCAGTCACCGCTTCCCCCTGGCGCGCGCCGCGGAAGCGTTCGCGTTGAATGCCGCATATCGAGACAAGGTCGTCAAGACCATCATCGACATAGGGTCGCAGTAACAGGCACCAGAAGCCGTCCGGGGAGACTGAATGCCAACCCCGGCTGAACGATTGCTCACTACACCGGCGAGCGAAGCCGAACCCAAGCGAGGGTCACGAAAGGAGTCACGATGATCGTTCCGCAGAGCTATGTCGTCGCCTTGCTGATGGCGGTCCTGACGATGTTGTGCTGGGGTTCCTGGGCGAACGTCGTCAAGATGGTCAAGGGTTGGCGCTTCGAGCTGCTGTATTTCGACTACGCGCTCGGCATTCTGCTGGCCTCCGCGGTGGCTGGCTTGACGCTCGGCTCCATGGGCAGCTACGGACTGCCATTCTTCGAGGACCTGGCCCAGGCCGGCGGGCGGAACATCGCCTTCGGCTTCCTGGGTGGAGTGGTCTATAACCTCTCCAACATCCTCGTCGTGGGCGCCATGGCGGTCGCGGGGCTGGGCGTGGCCTTCCCCATCGGGGTCGGGCTGGCCCTGGTGGGCGGCGTCATCTGGAACTACTTCGTCAACCCGCAGGGCAACCCCATGCTCCTGTTCTCGGGCGTGGCGCTGGTGGTGTGCGCCATTGTGCTGGACGGGATTGCCTATCGGGTCCACACCCTCCGCAAAGCGGCCAGCCAGCCGGGGCAGACGACCGACGCGGCCGATCAGAAGGCGCGCATCAAGAAGGGCATTCTGCTGAGCGTCGTCGGCGGCATCCTGATGGGCATGTTCTTCCCGCTGGTGGAGATCGGCAAGAAGGACCCCGGGGGCATGGGGCCCTATGCCATCGGCTTCATCTTCTCGGTAGGCGTGTTCCTGTCCACGTTCGTCTTCAACGCCTTCTTCATGAAGAAGCCCGTGGAGGGCGAGCCTCTGAAATTCAGCGACTACTTCAAGGGCAGCACCCTGGCACACACGGCCGGCATCCTGGGCGGCGTGGTGTGGGCCATCGGCACGCTCTCCAGCTTCGTCGCCGCCAGCGCGCCGCCCGAGCTGCAGGTGGGTCCGGCCATCGCCTACGCGCTCGGCCAGGGCTCGACCATGGTGGGCGCCTTCTGGGGCGTCGTGGTCTGGAAGGAGTTCGCCGGCGGATCGCCGCTCGTGAACCGCCTCATCGTGCTCATGTTCGCCCTGTTCATCATCGGGCTGGCAGTGGTGTCCGTCGCGCCCCTGTTCGCCGCGCGGTAGCGGCGGCGTTTGGGCGAACCTGAGATCGTGGAGGAGACGCGATGTCCATAGTGGCGGGAGTCGATTTCGGAACTTTGAGCGTACGCGTGTCGATCGTCGACAGTGTGCGCGGCAGGCTGGGCTCGGCGGCGGCGGAGTATCCGCTGGTGCGCCGGAAGGACGACCCGGACCATGCCACGCAGTCGCACGACGAGCACATGCGCGCCCTGGTCGAGGCGACGCACAAGGCGCTCGACCAGGCAGGCGTGTCCGGTCAGGAGGTCGAGGCCATTGCGGTGGACACGACCGGCACCACCATGGTCCCGGTCGATGGAGACCTGCAGCCGCTCGACGACTACTACCTGTGGTGCGATCACCGGGCCAAGCGGGAGGCCACGGAGATCACTGCGGTGGGGCGAAGCGAGGGGCTGGAGGCCCTGCAGTGGTGCGGCGGCGTGTATTCGTCGGAATGGGGATACTCCAAGCTGCTCCACTGGCTGCGGCACAACCCCGAGCGTCGCGGACGGCTCGCCGGCGTGGTCGAGCACTGCGACATGGTGACGGCCCTGCTGTGCGGCATCACGGACCCGGCCCGGGTGCCGCGCAGCGTTTGTGCGATCGGGCACAAGTGGCTGTGGAACCCCGAGCTGGGCGGCCTGCCTTCGGAAGCGCTGCTTGGCAGAGTGGATCCGCTGCTGGCCGGCGCGCACGAGCTGCTGCGCGGGCACTGCGGCACTTCTGATGAGCTGGCCGGCCACCTCTGTCCGGAGTGGGCCGCGAAGCTGCGCCTGCGCGCCGGCATCCCGATTCCCATTGCCGCCTTCGACGCGCACTGGGACGCGATCGGCGCGGGCGTGCGGGAAGGCGACGTGGTCAACGTGGTGGGCACATCGACCTGCATCATGGCGATCGCCCGCGATACCGGCTGCATCCCCGGCGTCTGCGGCATCGTGAAGGGATCGATCCACCCGGATTACTACGGCATCGAAGCCGGGCTGTCGGCGACCGGCGACATCTTCGAGGCCATCGCCCGGCGCGCCGGCTCGACCGTGGCCGAGCTGTCGCGCGGCCTCGAAGGCTACCGCCCGGCGCAGACCGGACTGCTCCGCCTGACCTGGGACAACGGGGACCGTACCGTCCTCGTCAATCCGGCGCTGGGCGGAGTGACGTTCGGCTGGAATCTGAATCACACGGCGCAGGACGAGCTCTTCGCCGCCATCGAGGGCACGGCTTTCCACACGCGCATCATCCTCGAGCGGCTGGCGGAATACGGCGTGCCCATCCGGCGGGTCATCAATGGCGGCGGCGTGCCGCAGAAGAACGACACGCTGAACCGCGTCTACGCGAACGTGCTCGGCATGCCGGTGCTGGTGCCGCAGTCCGAGGTCACCAGCCTGGGCTCCGCGATCTTCGCGTTCCTCGCGGCCGGCACCTTCGGCACCGTCGAGGAAGCGCAGGAGGCCCTCTGTCCGCAGTACCGCACCGTAGCGCCCGATCCGCTGGCGCACGACGTCTACGAGCAGCTCTACCCGCTCTTCCGCAAGCTCTACTTCGGGTTCGGCGATCCCGCTGCGGCGGCAACGGCCGCCGCCGACGTGCTCCCGACGCTGCGGCGTCTGGCTGCGGAGGCGAGGGTTGAATGACCGTGCGGGCATGATGCCGGTGCGGGTGGTCCTGGCGGTCGCGCTGATCGCGCTGCTGCCGGCCGCCCGCACCTCGCTGCAGGCACAGGTTGCCGGCAGGGACACGGCTGCCGCCCGGCCCAGGGCACCGGCCCGGGCTGGTGCTTCCGCCTCGCTCCACGGGATCGTCACCGACGCCTCCAACGGTCAGTTCCTGCAGGGTGCCAGCGTCGTCCTGACGGCCACCGCGGGCGGCCAGCAGACCGCGGTCACCGACCGGAACGGCTTCTACCAGATCGGCCTGATCGGCCGGGGAACGCACGTTCTCCGCATCACCTACCTGGGATACGTGCCCCACGAGCAGCGGATCGTGTTCGCGGGTGGCGAGCAGCGGACCATCAGCGTGGGCCTCGAGG
>VEPF01000045.1:0-15972 GCA_012027055.1 Gemmatimonadota bacterium
GCGACTGGCATCGGTGGTGAGCCCGGCCACGACCAGCAACGGCAGCGCACATCCGAGCAGGAATGCGGCCCCGCCGGCGATCCGGTCGTGCAAGGGTTCCAACCCGGCCTCGCGCACGCGCTCGGCGACGCCGCGACCCGCCTGCAGGCCAGTCCGGAGCGCCCACCAGCGGAGCAGCACGTGGCCGGCGTTGTAGGTGAGCAGGAAAACCCCCAACCCGGCGTACCAAGGCAGGCCGAAGAGCAGCAGCACGAGTGCGAGCAGCATGCAGGCCGGACGCCAACCCGCCCACACCAGGCGGTCACCCAGCGATCCCAGCGACCCCCGCAGGGCGGCCTTGAACCGGTCGATCAGCTCGGGCGAAGCCCCTTCCGCCTCGAGGCGTGCCACGGCCCCGAGCGCGATCCCGGACAGGTACGGGTGCGTGTTGAACAGACCTGCCTGCCGCTCCACCGCGGAACGCAGCTCCAAGGTGCTCGCGCCGTGGATGCGGCGGAGCACCGGCAGCAGGGTGAACGCGAAGCCCGTCCCTACCAGCGTGCGGTAGTTCCACGATCCCTGGATCGCGAACGAGCGAAGGAATACCCGCAGCTGGAGTCCGAACCCGAGCATGTTCACCGGAGCAGGAGCAGGAGCGTGCCGCATGCGATCCCCAGGAGCAATGCGCGCCGGCGTTCGCGCCAGCCGCCCAACACCGATATCAATGCGCCCATGACTGCCGCGGCCGTGACCGCCAAGGCTGCCGCCACGACCTCGCTCCCGAACAGCCAGCGCCCGGCCGCGAATTTCAGCAGGAGCGACCCGAGCAGCGCCCCGCCGACTGCGAGTGCCGCGGCGCGCACGAAGTCGATGAGCATGGACGTGAGATGCAGCCGCTCCAGCGACCGTCCAGGCTGGCCGTGCCACCGTTGCGTCGCCAGCACCAGCCGCTCGTTGAGGCGGCGGAGCCAGACCGTAGACGTGCCCGTGACCGATTCCCAGGCCAGCCCGAAAATCACCGCCAGCAGCAGCACTCCGGGATCGAGGGCATGCTGCGGCACACCGGCATACGCGGCGACCGCGGCTACGGTGGCGGTTCCCGAATCAGGGTAGCGCGCGGCTCCGACCGGGAGGATGCCGAGATCGAAGATCTCGAGTATGGCACCCAGCATCGCGCCTTCAGCGGGAGCGCCGAAGAGCAGTCCGGTCAGGGTACCCGCTATCAGCGGGCGGGAGATCATGACCTGCGGGAACGCGGTCGCGTCCAGTCCGACCAGGCCACCCAGCGCGGCCAGCCCCCAGATGCTCATGCGCCAACCTCGGGCAGGGCGAGCTGTTCCAGCGGGATGCGTCGCGCGCCCGGCAGATCCCGGGCGCTGACCCGTACCCCTTCTCCGGCCAACCCCCGCAGTTCCCTGCTCTCCGGCTCGCTCAGGAATACGTAGGGGAGCACCTGTCGCCGGCCGGGGGCATGATGAATGCCTCCGATGTTGATCTCTTCGCCCACCAGGATGCCGCCGCCCCCCAACCGGCGCATGGTGGCCACATCCCGGGTCAGCAGCACCACGATCTCCGAGCTCTCTCGCCAGGCGCGCAGCCGCGCGCGCGCCGCGGCCACGTCCACGAACTCGGTGGCCAGATCCGCAGGCAGCCCCATGGTATAGAGCTCCTGCTCCCAGCTGGACGCGGCCAGCTCATCGTCCACCACGACGATGCGCTGCGGGTGGAGCTGGTTGCCCCAGCCGACCACCACCTGGCCGTGGATCAGGCGTTCGTCAACCCGATACAGCGCGATGCTCATCCGCTTCCAGCTCGGGGGGAGTGCAGCCGATCGCGGCCCTGCCCCGGGACAGCAGCCGCGGCACCAGCTGCTCCAGAGGCAGCTGGCGATGCATGACGAACTCGAGCAGCAGCGACAGGTTGACCCCCGAGATCACCGCCAGACCCGGGTGCTGCTGGGTCAGGCGGCGCGCCACGAAGCTGCAGCTGCCGCTCTGCAGGTCCGTGAACAGGATGGCCGCCTGCTCCCCGACGCGCTCTAGCACGGCCTGCGTCAGCGAGTCCGGCGACAGTCCGCGATTGCTCAGCGGCAGGAGCGCTTCTTCACCCGCCCCGGTAATCTGGCGCACGGCATCGGCCATCCCGAACGCCATGTCGCCGTGGCCGAGCAACACCCCACGGACCGGCGGTGCGCTACTCATAGTCCTCCTCCAGGTAGTCCCGCACCGGCCGCATCGCCTCCCGCAGGCGGTCGTTGAACAACCGGGCGGAATGAACGCCGGAGTACTTGAGCAGGTGATTCATTGCCACCACTTCCGAGATCACCGTGATGTTCTTCCCCGCGTTCAGGGGGATCAACACCTTCGGCAGCTTGACCCCGAGGATGTCCACCTCTTCTGTCTCCAGCCCGGTGCGCTCGTATTGCACGTTGGGGTCCCAGTCCACGAGCTGCACCACCACTTCGAGCCGCTTCTGCTGCCGGATCGCGCGGATTCCGAAGAGCGTGCGGATGTCGACGATGCCAATCCCGCGGATCTCCATGTGGTGCATTTGCAGTTCGTGGCCGCGGCCGATGAGCACGTCGAGACCGCGCCGGGTGATGATCACGACGTCGGCCGCCACCAGTCGGTGGCCGCGCTCGACCAGGTCGAGCACGCACTCGCTCTTGCCGATCCCGCTCCGGCCGACGAAGAGCAGTCCCACCCCGTACACGTCCGCCAGCGAGCCGTGCAGCGTGGTCGTGGGTGCGAAGCGGTCCTCCAGGTACGGCTGCAGGCGGCGGTACAGCTCGCTGGTCTTGAGCTGCGACTGCAATACCGGAATGCCACGCTCCGCGGCCAGCTGGACCAGTAGCGTCGGCGGCTCGAGATGCAAGGTGATGAAGAGGGCCGGCGGATCCAGGGCCAGGAACGCGGCCAGGGTTGAGTGCAGGGTATCGGCACCCAGTGATTGGAGGAAACTGATTTCCGTCTCGCCCAATACCTGGAGCCGCCCGGTCGGGTAGCGGTCGGTGAACCCTGCTAGCACCAGCCCCGGACTCGAAACCGTGGACGACCGAACCTCGCGTCCCAGGTCCGAGTCCGGAGTCAGCAGCTCCAGCTGCAGGCTGTCCCGCTTGGAGCGGAACAGTTCCTCGATGGTGAGATGGTTCACGCGGTCGTGGCTCTCCGGAATACCTGGTCAGGGCGCGGACGTCGGCTGCGGTGCCGCGGGTTGTGCCGTTTCAGCTGGGTCTCGAGGCGCGCCACCGCGCGGTCCAGCGCGGTCCGGAGGGTCGGTCCCTGGCCGCGGCCGAGAATTGGCGCGCCACCCTTCACGGTCAAACGGATGTCCAGCAGCTTCGTGGTTGCTTCGGCGGAAAAGACGGCAGTCGCGCTCAGCACCATGGGACTGAAGCGCAGCAGACGTTGCAGACGAATCAGCGACTGGTTGCGAATGGACTCGGGAACGGAGCAATGCCTGGCGTTGATCGAGATTTCCATTCCATCCTCCTTGATGCGTGTTCGGCAACCACAGTGATCATGCCACGCGATCGAGCACGGACTGCAGATGTGCCTCGGTCGCGAGCGCCGCGCGCTGCCACGTGAAGCGCTCGGCGAAACGGCGGGCGCCGTCGCCGAGCTGATCCCGCAGCTCGGGCGAGGTCAGCACGAGACGGAGCCGCTCGGCCAGAGCCGCCACGTCCCCGTGCGGTACGAGATAGCCGGTCTGCTCGGGTAGTACCGAGTCACGCAGGCCGGGTGAGTCGCTGGCCACGGTCGCTGTGCCGCATGCGGCTGCTTCCAGGTTGCTGATTCCCCAACCCTCCTTTGGTGAGGTGAGCACGTGCACCCAGGCGCGCCGGAACAGCGTCCGTTTCTCCGCTTCCGACACATACCCGGGAAAATCTACCACGTTCTGCAAATCGAGTTCGGCGCGGAGCCGGCGCAGCTCGGTCGCGGCGTCGCCCTGCCCGGTGACGATCAGGCGGAACTGCAGTCCTTCGGCCCGCAGCCGGGCCACGGCCCGCAGGATCAGGTCGATCCGCTTGTAGCGCTTCAACCTGCCCAGGTAGAGCGCGGTGGGCTCGGGGAACCTGGTGACCGTGGGGTCCGGCACATAGTACTCGATGTCCACCCCGTTCTCGATGACTGCCATCCGGTCGCGGCGGAAGCCCCGCTCCGCCAGGTCGGCCGCGGTGCTCTCGGATACCGCCTCGACCGGCAGGCCACGGTAGCACCACGGCAAGGGGCGCTCGAGCAGCCAGGTGGCGGCGGCGAACGGAGGACTGGCCTCCTGGAAGGCAGTCCGGCCGAAGAGATGATGGACCAGCAGCACGACCGGCCGGCCGGCCCAGAGCGGGGCGAATACCGGAACCTTGTTCAGGTCTTCCACCACCACGTCGAACCCGGGGTTCTTCAAGTGCCGCAGGTAGTACCGCGGCGCCGCCAGGGAGAAAGTATGGCGGCCGCCGGTGCGATGCACGTCCAGCTCATCCAGGCAGGTCCGCGGTGCCCCCCCCGACCAGCCGGAGACCAGCAGTGAGACCTGGTGGCGGGCCGCCAGGCGGCCGAACACCTCGTGAAGATGGATTTCGGCCCCGCCAGCCTGCGGGTTGTGCCGATCCTGCCAGTTGATGACCAGGATTCTCAGGAGCCCTCCCCGGGCGCGGGCGCGGCGCGCATGAGCGCATCGAGCACCCCGTTCACGAAGCGCGGGCTCTGTGCCGTGCCGTATTTCTCGGCGAGCAGGATGGCTTCCTGGATGGCGACGCGGGGCGGGATGTCGGGCAGGTAGAGCAACTCGGCCGCGCCGATGCGGAGCACGTTCCGGTCGATGACCGACAGGCGCTCCAGGCGCCAGTTGTGCAGGCAGTCCTGCAGTCCTCGGTCAATGGCCGGACGATGATCCGCGATCTGCTCAATGAGCGTGATGATGTAGCCGCGGGCGCGCCCGGATACCCGGCGCTCGGACAGGAATTGCGCGAGGAATGCCCGCAATGCCACCGGCTCGCCGCGGCTCTCCCAGGCATACAGCACCTGCAGCGCCCAACCGCGGGACCTACTGCGGATCGCCGGCATCGGCCTGCAGTCTCGCCTTCAATTCCGCCATTTCCAGGGTTGCCAGGGCCGCCTCCCACCCTTTGTTGCCCTCGCGCCCGCCGGCGCGCGCGAGCGCCTGGTCATCATCCTCGGTCGTGAGCACACCGAACCCCATGGGAAGGTCATGCGCCAGGGACACCTGCGCGAGGCCTTCGGCCGCCGCCCGGGCCACGTACTCGAAGTGCGGCGTGTCCCCGCGAATCACGCAGCCGAGTGCGACGATGCCGCTGAACCCCTGGCGCGCCAGCAGCCGGGCGGCCAGCGGCAACTCCCAGGCACCCGGCACGCTCACTTCAGTGATCTCGGCCGCGGCCACGCCGTGCTCCTCCAGGCAGGCGCGGGCCCCTGCCGTCAGACGGGCCGTGATCAACTCGTTGTAGCGGCTGACGATGATCGCGAACCGGCGGCGCGGACCTCCGGGTACGGCCGCGCTCATGTGCCCTCCAGCAGGTGTCCGAGTTTCGACCGCTTGGTCTCCAGGTAGCCGCGGTTGTATGCGCTCGGGACCACCTGGATTGCTTCCCGGCCGGTCACGCGCAGGCCGTAGCCCTCCAGGCCGACGATCTTGCGCGGGTTGTTGGTCAGCAGGCGGATGGAGCTCAGACCCAGATCGAGCAGGATCTGAGCGCCCACGCCGTAGTCGCGCAGGTCAGGCTTGAAGCCCAGGGTCTCGTTGGCCTGCACCGTGTCCTGGCCGTCATCCTGGAGCGCATAGGCGCGCACCTTGTTGGCCAGCCCGATCCCCCGTCCTTCCTGCCGCAGGTAGACCACCGCGCCCAGCCCGGCTTCATCGATGCGCCGCAGCGCGGCGTGCAGCTGCTCGCCGCAGTCGCAACGCAGGGAGTGGAAGACGTCGCCCGTCAGGCACTCGGAATGCATCCGCACCAGCACGTTCTTGCGTCCTTCGAGCTCCCCCTTCACCAGGGCCACGTGCTCGCGCCGGTCGACCTGGTTTTCGTAAGCGATCAGCTGGAACTCCCCGTACGGCGTCGGCAGGATCGCCTCGGCAATGCGGCGCACCAACCGCTCGTGCCGCAGCCGGTACGCCACGATCTGCGCCACGGTGATGAACCGCAAACCGTGCGCCCGCGCGAACTCCTCCAGCTGCGGCCGCCGCGCCATGCTGCCGTCCGCATTCAGGATCTCGCAGATGACGCCCACCGGCGGCAGGCCGGCCAGCCGCGCCAGGTCCACCGAGGCCTCGGTCTGCCCGACGCGGCGCAGCACGCCTCCGGGGGCCGCGCGCAGCGGGAAGATGTGGCCCGGTCGGCGCAGGTCGCCCGGCCGGGCCGCCGGATCTACCAGCAGCTGGATGGTACGGGCGCGGTCCTGGGCGCTGATGCCGGTGGTGACCCCGAAGCGGGAGTGTGCGTCGACCGAGACCGTGAACGCGGTGCCCAGGTAGTCCTGGTTCTGCTCGGTCATCGGCGGGAGTCCCAGGGCATCGGCCCGCTCGTGGGTGAGCGGCACGCAGATCAGGCCCCGGGCGTGGATGGTCATGAAGTTGACCAGCTCCGGGGTGATCTGCGCCGCTGCGCCCACCAGGTCGCCCTCGTTCTCGCGGTCCTCGTCGTCCGCGACGATCACGAGCCGGCCCTGGCGGATATCCTCGATGGCGGCTTCTACTCGGTCGAACGGCATGCCCTGGCTCTCATCGGCAGCATGAGCCCGCGCCGGACGCGCGGTTCCGACGTTCACGCCGGGAGGACTGGCATCGGTCAAGTGGATACCCCGAATACCGCGGTCCGCTTCAGGTAGTGTACGACGAAACGCCCGATCATGTCACCCTCGAGATTGACGCCGTCCCCGGGCCGCAGGCGCGCCATGTTCGTGACCGACCGGGTGTGGGGTATCAGCGCCACCTGGAACACGTTCGCGGCCGGCAGCGCGTTCACCGTCAGGCTGACGCCGTCCACCGTGATCGAGCCGTGCAGCACGGTTGCCTCAGCCACTTCCGGCGGCATGGCGATGTCCAGCAGCACGTGCTCGCCCTGGCGGCTCACGGCCCGCACCGTCCCCACCGCATCCACGTGTCCCTGCACCAGGTGGCCACCCAGTTCTCCACCCAGGCGCAGCGGCCGCTCCAGATTCACCCGCCGGCCGGTCGCGAACTCGCCGAGCGTGGTGCGCGAGAGCGTGGTGGCGATCGCTTCGATGTGGAACGCGTCCGGCTCGAGCGCCACCACCGTCGTGCAGACGCCGTCGATGGCAATCGAACTGCCGATCTCAAGTGCGGTCAGACACGCCGCCGGTGTCTCGATCACCAGGCGACGTCCGCCCGCCAGCGGCGCCACGGTCCGCACCGTGCCCGTGCACTCCACGATTCCGGTGAACACTACTGGTTGCTCCTGTCGCGTTCGAACACCACTTCGAGGTCTTCGCCGTGCTGGCTGTGCCCGGCGAGTTGCCAGGCGCTTGGCTGCGTGCCGGGGCCCGGGTCGAAGACCCTGAGGCCACCCGCTCCCATGATGCGGGGTGCCAGGAAAAGGTACAAGCGCTCCACGCAGTCTTCCGCCAGCAGTGCCTGTGCCACGCGCGCCCCTCCTTCGACCAGCACCGCGCGGCATTCCCGGGCGGCCAGTTCCTGCAGCACGACCGCCACATCCAGACCATGCTCTCCGCGCGGGACCGGCACCACCTTGGCGCCCGCCTCCTCCAGGGCCCAGGTGCGTGCGGGCGGCGCGTCCGGGGCCGTGAACACCAGTACCGGCGCCTCAACGCGGGTGCTGAGCAGGCGGGATCCGGGCGAGAGTCGTGCCTGAGAATCGAGCACCACCCGAACCGGAGGTACGCGCACGCGCTGCGCGCGCACCGTCAGGAGAGGATCGTCCCGGAGGGCCGTATTCAGTCCGATCAGAATCGCGTCGAAGCCCGCCCGCAGCCGATTCGCTGCCGCCCGCGCAGCCTCGCCGGTAATCAACTGGCGGGGACCTCCGGTGCCGCCAATGGCGCCATCCAGGGTGAGCGCCAGCTTGAGCGCGAGCCAGGGCGAACCTCGCTCGTGCCAGTGGAAGAAGGCGGCATTCTGACGGCGGGCTTCAGCCGCCCCCACCCCTTCGACGACCTCGATGCCGGCTGCGCGCAAGCGTGCTGCACCGCCGCGAGCCAGCGGGTTCGGGTCCGTTGCGGCGATGACCACCCGCGCGACGCCGGCCGCGCTGATGGCTTCGGTGCACGGTGGCGTCCGACCGGTGTGCGCGCAGGGCTCCAGGGTGACGTACAGCGTGGCCCCGCGTGCCGCCGCACCCGCCGCCTCCAGCGCGGCCGCTTCCGCGTGCGCCTGGCCGCAGGCCGCGTGCCAGCCCTCCGCGATGATCTCCCCGTCCTTCGCCACCACCGCGCCGACCAGCGGGTTGGGCTGCACCTGCCCCCACCCGCGCTCGGCCAGCTCGAGCGCGCGCTGCATCAGCCGCGGCTCCACGGCGCTCATGATTGGCTCAGATGACAACCCGGAGCGCCAGGCTGCCGTACAGGCCGGCACGCTCCAGGCGACCGGTGGTGGGAAGTGCGGCCTTCTCGGAGGCACCGCTCTGCCAGCCGAGCTCAGCCGCCGCGTGCAGGATGACGAACGTGACGGCAGCGTTGCCGAAGAACGTGGTGCGGGCGGAGCGCAGTTCGGCGGCACGCAG
Source organism: Gemmatimonadota bacterium (assembly GCA_012027055.1). GTDB lineage: Bacteria > Gemmatimonadota > Gemmatimonadetes > Longimicrobiales > RSA9 > VEPF01. The sequence goes on from VEPF01000045.1 coordinate 8,690, forward strand.
GGACAGGACGCTGCCCGTGGCGGTTGCATCGCGCACGCGCCCTGCCGCGTCGGCGGAGTAGTGATCGCGACCTGCGCCCGCGGTGAGCCCGAAGCCGAGCACGCGTTTGCTGGCCGTCGCGCGCACCGACCAGCCGCTCACGTCATCCAGGCGGAACCAGCTCTCACCCTCGGTCAGTCCCTGGTCGCCATACCCGACGCTGCTGAGCCGCCGATACATGGCGGAGAGCGATACGCCGGGGGCGGTGAACGATTCCCGCAGCAGGCCGAGCCGGGCGCCGCCGCTCCAGGAGGTCACGTTCCCGACCAGCCCATCGCTAACCGGCAGGCGAAGCTGGCCGACGCTGGCGAGCAGATCCACCGAGCCGAAACCGCCCACGGTGGGAGCGACCGTGACGCCGCCGTAGAGGCCGATGGCCAGATCCGCCGAGAATGAAACCGTCGTGAAGCCCAGCTCGCTCTCGGTTTGGGACCGCTCCAGTCCGGGCAGTCTCACGGGCACGCCGGTGAGTCGCACGGCCAGGCTCAGCCTGGGCTGGGAAGCGATCCTCATGCCCAGGGTGCTGGCCGTGCCGGGTACCGGGTTGCCGCCGCTCGCTGCGATCGCCGTGCGCGCCTCGAGGATGCGGGCGGCCTCGGTCACGTTGAAGCACAGGTCCCGGGCCGCCGTTCCGGCATTTGCGCAGTCGCTGCCGCAGCCCCCGGCAGTCTGCGCCCGGAGCGGTGCCGCGGTCACGATCGCGGTCAGGAGCAGCAGCCCGGCCCGCACGCTATCCCTCCGGGTTCACGTGATGGCGACGCGCTCGGTGCCGCCCCGAACCTCGCCGACCACCCAGCCGCCGAGCTCGCGTTCTGCCAGCGCTGCCGCAACCGGCCCCGCGTGCGCGGCCGGCACGACCAGGATCATGCCCAGGCCGCAGTTGAACGTGCGGAGCATCTCGTCATCGGTGACGCCACCGAGCTCTTGCACCGTGCGGAACTCGGCCGGGAACGGCCAGCCGCCACGCTCCACCCGGGCGCAGAGCCCGGTCGGGATCACGCGCTCCAGGTTTTCGGGCACGCCGCCGCCGGTGATGTGCGCCATCGCGTGGATGCGGCCCAGCAGCGGCTGCAGGGGCGCCAGGTAGCTGCGGTGCGGCTCAAGCAGCACGTCGCCCAGGGACCGCGCGCTGCCTGGGAACGGGTCGTGCACGTCCATCCCGAGCCGGTCGAAGAACAGCCGGCGCAGCAGCGAATAGCCGTTCGTGTGAAAGCCCGAGGACGCCACCCCGATGAGCACATCCCCGGACTGCACGCGCTGGGCCCCCAACCGGTCCGCCTCGTCCAGGATGCCGACGATGAATCCCGCCAGGTCGTATTCCCCGGGAGCGTAGAAGTCGGGCAACTCGGCCGTCTCTCCGCCCACCAGCGCGCACCCGTTCGCGCCACAGCCCGCGGCCAGACCTTCGATCAACTGCTCGACGGTGCCGGCCTCGAGACGCCCCATCCCGATGTAGTCCAGGAAGAAGAGCGGCCTGGCGCCTTCCACCAGTATGTCGTTCACGCAGTGGTTGACCAGGTCGAGCCCCACGGTCGTGTGGCGGCCGGTACGCATGGCCACCATGCGCATAGTGCCGACCCCGTCCGCGCTCGGCCCCAGCACGGGGAGCCGCAAACCGCCGGGAACCCGGAAGAGGGCGCCGAAACCGCCGGGGCCGCCGACCACGTGCTCCGTGTGCGTGGCCGCGATGAGCTCGCCGATACGCCGCTTCGCACGCGCCGCGACGTCGCGATCCACGCCCGCCGCACGATAGCTGAGCTGCGCGTTGTCAGGCATGGGCAGCTAGGGGCATGGTGTCCTCGAACGCGGTCAGTTCCCGAAAATGCCGCACGCGCTCCTGCAACTCGTCTGGCTGGAGGTCGATCAGCCGCTCCAACCCGAAGCGCTCCACCGCGAATGAGCCCAGGGCGGAGCCGTAGATCATGGCTCGCCGGAGGTGCGGGGCATCGAGCACGCCGGCGCGCGCGAGGTAGCCCACGAACCCGCCCGCGAAGGCGTCGCCGGCGCCCGTGGGAGCGAAGACCTCCTCCAGTGGATAGGCGGGCGCGGAGAAGGCGAAATCGCGGGTGAAGAGCATGGCCCCGTGTTCGCCTTTCTTCACCACCACCATGGAAGGCCCATGTCGCTGGATCCAGCGGGCCGCGCGCATCAGGTTGTGGTCGCCCGAGAGCTGCCGGGCCTCGCCGTCGTTGACCAGGAGCAGGTCCACCCGCTCCAGCAGACGCATCAGCGCTTCGTGCCGGCCTTCGATCCAGAAGTTCATGGTGTCGCAGGCAATCAGCTGGGGCGCGTGCACCTGTTCGAGGACCTCGAGTTGCAGCACCGGATCGATGTTCCCGAGGAAGAGCCACTCGGCATGACGGAAGGCCGGCGGGATGCGCGGCCGGAATTCGGCGAAGACCCCCAGCCTGGTCTCCAGCGTGTCCCGGCTGTTCAGATCGAGCGAATACCGGCCCGCCCACCGGAAGCTCTCGCCGGGCTCTTGCTCCAGGCCCGCGAGATCGACGCCCCGGGCACGCAGGAAATCCAGCCGTTCCAGCGGATAGTCCGTCCCCACCACGCCGACCAGCTGCACCGGACCGAACAGCGATGCCGCGGCACTGAAGAACGTGGCTGATCCGCCTACCGCGTCCTGCACCGCGCCAAACGGCGTCTCGATGCTGTCCAGCGCTACGCTCCCGACCACCAGCAGACTCATTCGCTATCCTCGCGTTGCATCCGCTCCGGCGCACTCAGACCCAGCAGCTCGAGTCCATTTCGCAGCACGACACGGGTGGCGCGCGCCAGCGCCAGCCGGGCGCTCCGCGTAGCCGGATCCTGGGCGAGCACGGCCAGTGCCGGATTCCGGTTCGGGTTGCCGGCATGATACCATGAGTTCACCATGCCCGCCGTCTGCTCCAGGTAGTCGCAGACCACGTGCGGCGCCCGTGCCTCCGCGGCCCGTTCGACCACGCCCGGGAACAGCGTCAACTGCTTGATCAGGTCCCGCTCCAGTTCGTGCGTCAGCCTGGCCAGCTCGGCCGCGGTGGCTACCACGGCATCCGCCCCCACCCCGCCCTTCCGGAAGATGCTCATCATCCGGGCGTGTGCGTACTGCACCTTGTAGACCGGGTTCTTCTCCGACTGATCGAGCGCGAGGTCCAGATCGAACAGCATCTGCGTGTCGCCCCGGCGCATCAGGAAGAAGTAGCGCGCCACGTCCCGTCCCGTTTCCTCGAACAACTCCCGCAGGGTCACGAAATCTCCCGCCCGCTTGCTGAACTTCGCCTCCACGCCGCCGCGCATGATCCGCACCATCTGCACGATCTCGACATCCAGGAAATCGGGCAGGCCGAGGGCGGCGAGCGCTGCCTTCATGCGCGGCACGTAACCGTGATGGTCCGCGCCCCACACGTTGATGGCGTGGTCAAAACCCCGGCGCGCCTTGTCACGGTGATAGGCGATGTCCGGCAGGAAGTAGGTGAAGGTGCCGTCGCTCTTCACCAGCACCCGGTCCTTGTCATCGCCAAACGCGGCCGTGCGCAGCCATACCGCGCCCTCCTGCTCGTACGTCAGGCCACGCGTCCGCAACTCCTGCCTGGTCTCCGTCAGCAGGCCGGCCGCGTACAGCTCCGATTCCGAAAAGTAGCTGTCGAAGTGCACGCCGAACTCGCGCAGGTCGGCATCCTGCTCCTGCCTTAGCCGCTCCACCGCGTAATCCCGCAGCGTCCGGCGCCGGGCTTCGCTCGCGAGCGTCGCGAGCTCCGGTCCCAAGTCGGCGTCGACCACCCGGGCCAGGTCGATCAGATAATCCCCGTGGTATCCGCCTTCGGGGATGCTGGCGGCCTCCCCGCGCTGCTGGCGCCAGCGCGCCTCCAGCGATTCCGCCAGCCGGTCGATCTGCACGCCCGCGTCATTTACATAGAACTCCCGCGCCACGGCGTGTCCCGTCCACTCCAGCAACGCGGCAATGCCATCCCCGAGCGCGGCTCCGCGGCCGTGCGCGACGTGAAGCGGTCCGGTGGGGTTCGCGGACACGAACTCCACCAGTACGCGGCGTCCCGCGCCCGTCTGCGAGCGGCCGTACCCGCGGTCGGCGGCCAGGATACCGGTCACCTGCGACTGCAGGCTCGCGCCTGCCAGGCGGAAGTTGATGAACCCCGGCCCGGCGATCTCGGCGCTCTCCAGGCCCGTTGCCGCCAGGTCGATGCGGGCAGCGATCTCTTCTCCAAGCTGGCGCGGGTTGCGGCGCAACCTTTTTGCAAGTACGAGTGCGAGGTTGGATGCGACGTCGCCGTGCTCCGGGTTGCGTGGCGTCTCCAGTACGACCGCCACATCGCCGGCGCCCAGCTCATGGGCGATCGCGGCGAGCTGCGCGCGTAGCTGCTCCGTCGCCATGTCAGGAACTCGCCGAACCGCCGCGGGTGGGGGCGGCGTCGCGCTTGCCGCCCTTCTCGACCGGCGGTGGCGGACTCCCTTTTTCGGATTCCGCGGCCTTCCGGTAGCGGTCGCTGCGGTAATCGGTGATGTAGAAACCCGAGCCCTTGAAGAGCAGGCCGCCGCCGCCGGAAAGCACGCGTTCCGCAGCGGCCCCGCACTCGGGGCAGGTTTCCACCGGTGGGTCGGATATCCTCTGGAAGCGCTCGAACGTGTGTCCGTCGGCGCAACGATACTCGTATGTCGGCATGCCTCACATCCCGGGAAACAAACCCGACAATAGTAGCGGGACCGGGATCGCCCCCGCCACCGCTGGACTCAGCCGGTCGCGCTCTGGTATACCCCCCAGACGGCGCGCAGCGTGTCGCTGATTTCACCCAGCGTGGCTCGGGCGTGGACGGCCTCGATCATGGGGGGCAGCAGATTCTGCTCCCCGGTAGCCGCGGCCCGGATCTGTGCCAGGCTGCGCGCGACCGCGCCGGCATCGCGCTCCGCGCGCAGCCGGGCCAGACGTTGGCGCTGGTCCGCCTCCAACTCGCCGTACGCGGGTCGGGCGAGATCCGGGGGCGGCTCATCGCCCTGGTGGAGGTTGACGCCGATCACCTCTCGGTCGCCGCTTTCCACCGCGAGCTGGTGAGCGTATGCCGCCCGCGAGATCTCCTCCTGGAAGAAGGTCAGCGCCCGCGCCGCGCCCCCCAGCTCGGCAACCTTCCCCAGGTATCTCTGCGCCTGCGCCTCGAGGGCGTCCGTCAGGGCCTCCACGTAGTAGCTGCCGCCCAGCGGATCGACGGTATCGGCGACGCCCGACTCGGCCGCGATGATCTGCTGGGTGCGCAGGGCCAGCCGGGCGGACTCCGGGGAGGGCAGCGCGAGCGCTTCGTCGAAGGCGTTGGTGTGCAGCGACTGGGTTCCGCCCAGCGTGGCGGCCAGGGCCTGCACGGTCACGCGCACCACGTTGTTGAGCGGTTGCTGGGCCGTCAGGGTGACGCCGCCGGTCTGGGTGTGAAAACGCAGCCGCTGGGCCTCTGGCGAGCCGTGATAGCGCTCCCGGATGATGCGGCCCCACAGCCGCCGGGCCGCGCGGAATTTGGCGGCCTCCTCGAACAGGTTGTTGTGGGCCGCGAAGAAGAACGACAGGCGCGGCGCGAACTGCTCCAGCTCCAGGCCGCGGGCGAGGGCCCGCTCCACGTACTCGATCGCGTCCGCGAAGGTGAACGCGATTTCCTGCGCCGCCGTGGCGCCGGCCTCGCGGATGTGGTAGCCGCTGATGGAGATGGGGTTCCAGCGCGGAATCTCGCGCGCGCAAAACGAGAAGCAGTCGGTGACCAGCCGCAGGCTCGGCGCCACCGGATAGATGTAGGTGCCGCGCGCGAAGTACTCCTTGAGGATGTCGTTCTGGATGGTGCCGGCCAGCCGGGCCCGCGGGATGGCGCGCTCGTCCGCCAGCGCCACGTAGCCGGCGAGCAGCACGGCGGCGGTGGCGTTGATGGTCATGGAGACCGAGACCTGATCGAGCGGGATGTCTGCGAACAGCGTGCGCAGGTCATCGATGCTCGCCACCGCGACGCCCACCCGCCCCACCTCGCCGTGCGCCATCGGGTGATCGGAGTCGTAGCCCATCTGCGTGGGCAGGTCGAAGGCCACGCTCAATCCCGTCTGCCCGGCATCCAGCAGGTAGCGGTACCTCTGATTGGTCGCTTCGGCCGTGCCGAAGCCGGCGTACTGCCGCATGGTCCAGAGGCGGCCGCGGTACATGGTCGGCTGGATGCCGCGCGTGAACGGCGGCTCGCCCGGGAAACCGAGCTTCTCCCGATACTCCGCACCCGGCTCGCGCGGCCCGTACAGGCGATCGATCTCCACGTCGTCCGTGGTCGCGACCCGCACCCGGCGCTCGGCCCCCGCGAGCCGTACCGGCTCCGGCGACGTCCGCTCCCGGCGTACCCGCTCCCTGTCCATTCAAGACTCCCGGCTGGCGGGCTCGAGTTCGATCAGCACTGCGCCCTTCTCAACGGGCTGACCAGGCACCACGAGCACCCGCGCGATCACTCCTTCGTGCTCGGCGCGCAGCTCGTTCTCCATCTTCATGGCCTCCATGATCACCACACCCTGGCCGGCCGTCACGGTCTCGCCGGGGGCCACCTCCAGGCGCACGATCAACCCGGGCATCGGAGCCCGCACCGGTCGCGGCCCGGCCACCACGCAGCCGCCGTGGGTCAGGCCGCGAATGGCGCGGGTGCGCTCCTCGACGACCTCGGCCAGCAGCCGCGCCCCGTCCAGGTGCAGATCCCAGACGCCCCGGGCGCCAGCCGGGCGGGCCACGAGCGTGTGCGAACGGCCGCCCACCAGGAGGTGGTGTATGGTGGTGCCGGGTGCGGCTACCAGCTCCGTGTCCCCGACTGGTTCTCCGTCGATGGTGATGCGGCCGGCCGCCAGTTCCACCCGGAAAGTCCGGCCGCCCAGCGTCACGTGATAGAGCATGCCAACTCCGCGACGGTTTCGACGTGCGACGTCTGCGGGAACAGATCGATGCAGTGCAACGAGCGGAGCGCGAAGCGTGCTCCGAGCCGGCTCAGATCCCGGGCCAGGGTGGCTGGATCACAGCTAATGTAAATGATCCGTTCCGGAGGTTCCCGCAACAGCGCGGCTGCCACCGCGTCCGCAATCCCGGTGCGGGGCGGGTTCAGGATGGCCAGCTCCGCCGGCAGGGCGCCCGGCAGCAGCGCTTCGACCAATCCCTCCCGGAACTCGGCACCAGCAGCGAGGCGGCGTGCCTGGGCAATCGCGTGGCCGTCGAGCTCGAGCCCGCTCCCCCGCGCGCCGGCTCGCGC
>VEPF01000045.1:15982-17943 GCA_012027055.1 Gemmatimonadota bacterium
GTGCAGGCCGACTCCGCAGTAGCAGTCGATGATGCGCTGGCCGGCCACCGGGCCGGCCAGCGCCAGCACCTGCCCCTCCAGCAGGGCCGCGGCCCTGCGGTTCACCTGCAGGAACACGCCGCCGCTCAGGGCGACGGCTTCCTCGCCCCAGGTCTCCTCCACCTCCCGTTCCCCGCCGAGCAGGACCGCAGCCTCGCCCGGCGCCGGAACGTGCCAGACGGCAGCCAGCGCGGCGCAACGGCGTCGCAGCGCGTCGGCATCACCGTTGCCTCGGCCCCCCTCGACCAGCAGTGTGACGCGTCCTGCGGCCGTGGCGCGAAGGGTGAGCCGCAGGCTGCCGCCGGCCGGCAGCAGCGCGGCTCCCGGCCCCCAGTGCCGGCGCAGCTCTCGCCACGCCTCCGCCAGCGCCGGCTCGAGCAGGTGGCAGCGTTCGTCCACATCCAGCACCCGGGCGGGCCGCTCGAGTTCGTGAAAACCCGCGACTACGCTCCGGCCGAGCCGCCGGAGCCGGAACGATGCGCGGTTTCGGTACTGGAACTCATGCGGCGAGGCCATGATGGAGAATCCGGTCGGCACCGCCATGCCCCCGATGCGTGGCAGGGCGGCAGCGACCAGAGCTCGCTTGGCAGCCAGCTGGGCGTCGTACTCCAAGTGCTGGAGCGTGCACCCGCCGCAGCGCGCATAATGGGGACAGGGGGCTTCGCGCCGGTCGGGACCGGGCTCCAGCACCCGCTCGAGCCGGGCGCGGCCCCAGCGCCGTCTGCGCTCGACCAGCACTGCCTCGAGCAGATCGCCGGGAGCCGCCCGGTGCACGAACAGCACCTGTCCGTCGGTGCCACGGCCTACCCCGGCACCGCCGGCCGCGATGCCATCGATGCGCAACTCGAGTACCGCGCTCATCGCTCGGCCTGCCGCTTCACCCGCGCCAGGGCAGGTGGCGCCACGCGTTCGGCGCGGGGCTCTCGTTTGTCGGAGCGGCGCGGGTCAGGTTGGTCCGCGTTCGGCGCTGTTCCTCGAGCAGCGCGGCCGCCAGCGCCGCCGTGCGCAGGGTTTCCTCCGACGGCGAGAAGTCGAGCACGGCGGGATGCAGCTCCAGGTAACCCGTGTCGATCTCCCCAGCCACGAAATCCGGCTCGGCCAGCACGGCACGGTGGAACGGCACGCTGGTCTCCACACCCACGATGCGCAGCTCACGCAATGCTCGCTGCATGCGACCTATCGCGGCCGCGCGATCCGCGCCATGGCAGATCAGCTTGCCGAGCAGCGGGTCGTAGAACCGCGACACCGTGTAGCCCTCGACCACGCCGCCGTCCCAGCGCACGCCCGGGCCGCTGGGAATGTCCAGCAGCTCGATGCGTCCGGTGGCAGGCAGGAAGCCATTGGCGGGATCTTCGCTGGTGATCCGGCACTCGAGCGCGTGTCCGCGCAGCCGCACGTCCGCCTGCGTGAAGGCGAGAGCCTCGCCCATGGCGATCCGCAGCTGCCACTGCACCAGGTCGATGCCGCTCACCAGCTCGGTGACCGGATGCTCCACCTGGATGCGCGTGTTCATCTCCAGAAAGTAGAAACTGCCGTCCTGGTACAGGAATTCGACGGTGCCGGCGCTGCGGTAGCCCACCGCGCGCGCCGCCGCCACGGCGGCTTCCCCCATGCGCGCCCGCAGCCGCTCCGTCAGGATCGGCGACGGCGCCTCCTCGATGATCTTCTGGTGGCGGCGCTGCACCGAGCAGTCCCGCTCGCCGAGGTGGATCACGTTGCCGTGCGCATCGGCCAGCACCTGGATCTCGACGTGGCGGGGCCGCTCCAGGTATTTCTCCAGGTAGACCTGATCATCGCCGAACGCGGCCCGCGCCTCGTGCCGCGCCGCCTCCAGCGCTCGGGCCAGCTCGGCAGGGGCGCGCACCACTCGCATCCCCCTGCCGCCCCCGCCCGCGGTCGCCTTGAGCAGTACCGGGTAGCCC
>VEPF01000045.1:17953-20985 GCA_012027055.1 Gemmatimonadota bacterium
CCCTGCTGCTTCGCCACCCCCGCGGCCGCGGCCGCGTCCGCCAGGGGCGCGTCGTGGCCGGGCACGACGGGAACGCCGGCCGCGATCATCCGGCGACGGGCTTCGGTCTTCTCGCCCATGGCCCGGATCGCTGCCGCGCCCGGCCCGATGAACTGCATCCCGGCGGCCGTCACCTGCTCGGCGAAGGTGGCACGCTCGGCCAGGAAGCCGTAGCCGGGATGCACGGCGTCGCAGGCGCATTGGTGCGCGGTCTCGAGCAGGCGGTCGGCATTCAGGTAGCTCTCGGCGGCGGGGGCCGGTCCCAGGTAGCGGGCCTCGTCGGCAGCAAGCACCTGAGGCGCCAGCCGGTCCGCATCCGAGTACACGGCGATGCTCGTGATCCCCAGCTCGCGACACGCCCGCGCGATCCGCACCGCGATCTCGCCGCGGTTCGCGATCAGCACCCGGAGCGCCATCAGAGCGGCAGATTCCCGTGCTTGCGCGGCGGGTTGGCATCCCGCTTGTTGCGCAGCATGTCGAGCGCGCTGATCAGGCGGGCGCGCGTTTCCCGGGGATCGATGACGTCGTCTATGTAACCCCGGGCCGCGGCGATGTAGGGGTGCGCGAACTGTTCCCGGTACTGCCGTTCCCGTTCCGAACTGGCCAGCGCTGGGTCGCCTGCCTCCGCGATCTCCTTCCGGAACAGGATCTCGACCGCCCCCTTCGGCCCCATCACCGCGATCTCGGCACTCGGCCAGGCAAGGTTGATGTCACCGCGGATGTGCTTCGAGTTCATCACATCGTACGCGCCGCCGTAGGCTTTGCGAGTGATCACGGTCACCCGCGGCACCGTCGCCTCACAGAATGCGTACAGCAGCTTCGCTCCGTGCCGAATGATCCCGCCGTGCTCCTGGGCCACCCCGGGCAGGAATCCGGGCACATCCTCGAACACCACCAGCGGGATGTTGAACGCGTCGCAGAAACGCACGAAACGCGCACCCTTGACGGAGCTGTTGATGTCGAGCACGCCGGCCAGCACGGCAGGCTGGTTCGCCACGATCCCGACCGCGCGGCCGCCCAGGTGCGAGAACCCGACCAGGATGTTCTCCGCAAACTGCCTGTGCACCTCGTAGAACTCGCCGTCGTCCACCACGCGGCGGATAACCTCGTGCATGTCGTACGGCTTGCTGGGCTCGTCGGGCACGATCGCGAGCAGTTCCTCGTCTGCCCGTTCCGGCAGGTCGGCCGTCTCTCGCAGCGGCGGATCTTCGCGGTTGTTCTGCGGCAGGATCCGCAACAGCCTGCGGATCGACTCCAGGCACTCCAGCTCGCTGTCGCACGCGAAATGCGCGACGCCGGATGTGCCGGCGTGCACGTCCGCGCCGCCTAGTCCCTCCATGTCGACGGTCTCGTGCGTCACCGTCTTCACCACGTTCGGGCCGGTCACGAACATGTAGCTGATGCCCCGCACCATGTAGACGAAGTCCGTGATGGCCGGGGAGTATACGGCGCCGCCCGCGCACGGCCCGAGGATGGCGCTGATCTGCGGGATCACGCCGGACGCCAGGGTGTTGCGCAGGAAGATGTCCGCCTAGCCGCCCAGGCTCACCACTCCCTCCTGCATGCGCGCACCCCCCGAGTCGTTCGGCCCGATGACCGGCGCGCCGTTGCGCAGCGCCATGTCCAGCAGTTTGACGATCTTTTCGGCATGGGCTTCCGAAAGGGATCCGCCGAATACGGTGAAGTCCTGGCTGAATGCATAGACCAGCCGGCCGAACACCGTGCCGTAGCCCGTGACCACGCCGTCGCCGAGCACCTTCTGCTCCTCCATGCCGAAGCCGGTGCCGCGGTGGGTGACGAACCGATCGAGCTCTACGAAGCTGCCCTCGTCGAGCAACAGGTCCAGCCGTTCGCGCGCGGACAGCTTGCCGCGCTCGTGCTGCGCCTGGATGCGCCCCTGGCCACCCCCCAGCTCGGATTGGCGGCGCAGCTCCTCGAGCCGTCTCAGCCGGTCCGCGGTACTCATGGCGCCATCTGCGGAACCAGACGTCCCCCGGTGATCCGCACCAGGAGCGGCCTGCGGCCAACGCTGCCCCGCAACGGCACCAGGTGACCGGTCGCGCCCGTGACTTCCGTTCCCGCTCGCAACCGGCGGGCGATCTTGGCGGCATCATCCCCGGGGTTCATGAGCAGCAGCGCCGCGGCGTCGTAGCCGAGCGCGGGGATGGCGCTGTCCAGCGACCGGCGATTGGCCTCTTCGTAACGCCGCACGAAGCGGCCCCAGGTGCCCGCGGAATCGGCCGGCAGGAACGGCAGGGTGGTGATCACTCCCTCCAGTAGCCGAAGCCCGATCCGCTCCAGCCCATCCGGAGTTGCCCACGGCCCGGTGGCGAGCAACTGGGCCCCGCCCACTCCGTAGTAGCTGACCTGCGGCAGAAACTGCCTGAGGTCGCTTTCCTCGCTGGCCGCGAACACGGCCTTCACCCGGGCTTCGCGCAGTCGCCGCAGCGTGGCCGAGTAGTTGGTGGTGCCCGGCTCGAAGGTCAGCTCCTGCGGGGCGCCACCGGTCCTTCGCAGGAACGCGTTCGCGAAGGAGCGTGCCAGCGCCGCGGCCCCACCGCTGCGCGGCCGGAGCACTGCGACCGGCGTCAGGCCGGAGCGGGCCGCGAAGTCGCCCAGGGCAGCCGCCCCGAGCGTATCCGGCACGTTCAGGGCGTAGACGTTGGGCAAAGTCGCGAATGCCGTTGCCGCGGTCGGACTGACCACCGCGAGGGCCGTGTCGGGGCGTGCGGCCGCGGCCGCGGTTATGTTCGCATCCAGCAGTGGACCGATGATGCCGATTACGCCGGTGCCGCCCAGCTCGCGCACGGCCGCCGCGGCCGCGGTCGCGTCGGCCACCGGCCTCACCACCAGTTCCACCCTGAAGTCGCCGGTCGCGTTCAGTTCCTCCGTCGCCACCTTCACCCCTTCCAGTACGGCCTCCGAGTACTGCTGGAGGTAGGCTTCGCCGCCGGCCGGAACGAGGACGCCGAGCTGCAGCACCGCAGGTACCC
>VEPF01000044.1 GCA_012027055.1 Gemmatimonadota bacterium
GCCCCAGATGTGGACAAACGCCTCGCGGTTTTGGGGATAAAGTGCTTCAGGGACGCTGGCCCGGCGCCGGGACCTCCGGCCCCCCAGCCTGCGACCGCGCCGCCGCCGGCATCTTCACTTCTCCCGTCTGGATGGTGCCGTTCATGCGGCCCCCCTCATCCAGCTTGATCCGCCGGGCCTTGATTTCCCCATCGATGACGCATGTGGCCTGGAGCTCGAGCCGGCTCTCGGCGACCACGGTGACCACCACCCCCCCCCCCGAAACTGCGTCCTGGGTGAAGATATCCCCTTGCACGGCGCCATCCTTGCCGACGACTACCGCCTTCGCGGCCCGGACGGTGCCCTGGACCACGCCCTCGACGCGGATGGTGCCCTCCGTCTCGCAGTCTCCGAGCACGCGCATGCCCGGACCGATGATGGAGATCGCGTTTTCGTGAGCTGCCTGCGGCACCGGATTGTCCTTTGCCATTTCGCCTCTGCCTTCCGCGTCCGTGCGGTTGGAATCACTCTCGGTCGCGCCAATGGGAGGCGCCGGCCGTCCAGCCAAATTCATGGCGCCGATCGCGGTCGCCGGAGCAGCGAGAGCGGGTTCACCGGCCGACCGTCCCGGCGCACCTCGAAGCGCAGGTGCGGCGCGCTGGCGCGCCCGCTCGCACCGCTCGAGGCGATTACCTGCCCAGCCCTGACCCGGTCGCCGCGCTTGACGTACAACCGGGCTGCGTGGCCATACACGGTCTCCAGCCCCGCACCGTGATCCAGGACGACGTACCGTCCATACGCCTCATCCTGCCCGGCGGCGGCTACGATGCCCTGCCCCGCGGCCATGATCTCGGTATTGGGTGGTACCGCGAGATCAAGTGCGAGCGTGTCCTGTCCCGTCCCTCCCGCGACGAATCCCCGTCCGGCGATCGGCCACACGGTGAGCGGGCTCGAGCCCTGGCCGGAGCCCTCTTTCAGGTCCGGTACTACCCCCGCGCCGGGCCGCAGCGGGGGCAGCACCGGCGCCTCTCCGCCAGCGCCCGCATCCGCCCCGAGCAGCTGCCTGACTTTCTCTAACTGGGCTTCCACTACGGCGAGCGTTTGCGCCAGCTCGGCCACACGCGCCCGTTCGTTCTCCAGTTCCTTCAGTTCGCGCTCCAGACCGGGTACCCGGGCGGCCTGCGTCAGGGCCGGGAACCAGAGTGCCAGAAACACGCAGACGAGCAGCAGCACCGAGGCCGCCACCACCAGCAGCAGCTTGAGCCTGCGGTACGAGATCTGGAAGGTGCGAGTCTCGAGCTCGCCGTGCGGGACGATGATGAAGGTGAGGTGCCGGTCGTCCATCTGGCCCGCACTCCGCATCAGGATACGACGTCGCTCGCGGACCGGCCCGCCAGCAGCTCGAAGATGCGCTCGAAGTCTTCGGCCCCGTAGAAAGGTACTTCGATCCGCCCGCGCATGCCTCGCCCGGAGCGGATACGCACCTCGGTGTCCAGGCGGCGCTGCAGCGCCTCCTCCAGCGCCTGCTCGTTGGGGTCGCGAGCATGCCGCCCGGCCGGTGTGCGGCCGGCCTTCTTCGCACCGCGCGCCCGGGCGACCCGCTCCTCGGTCTCCCGCACACTCCAACCCTCCGCCGCCGCCTGCTCGGCCAGCGCTACCAGGCGGTGGTCATGCTCCAGACCCAGCAGGGCGCGGGCATGCCCGGCGCTCAGCTTGCCGGCCTCCACCAGCTGCCGGACGGAAACTGGCAACTGCAGCAGGCGTATAGTGTTCGCGACGGTGGACCGGTCTCGCCCCACCAGCTCGGCGACCTGCTGCTGGGAGAGCGAGAACTCCTTGGAAAGCCGCCGCAGGCCCTCTGCTTCCTCGATCGGCGAGAGCTCCGACCGCTGCAGGTTCTCCACCAGCGCCAATACCAGCAGCGTGCGGTCGTCCATCGCCCGCACGGTCGCGGGGATCTCTTTCCAGCCCAGACGTAGCGCGGCCCGCCAGCGCCGTTCCCCCGCCACCAGCTCGTAGCGGCCATTCGTGCCGTCCGGTGCGGGGCGCACCACGATCGGCTGCAGGAGTCCGTTCTCGCGCAGCGATGTGGTGAGCTCGGACAGTTCTGCTTCGGAGAAGTCCCGCCTCGGCTGGAACGGGTTCGGGACGATGTCGGCGACCGGGAGCGGCCGGATCTGCGCGGGATCGGGCTTTCCCTCCGTCAGGTACTCCCCGAGCAGCGCCCCCAGTCCCTTCCCCAGGCGATCGCGTTTGACCATGACCGGCCTCACCGGGCAGCCCGGCCTGCCGCGGCCGCGTGCGGGTGTTTCGGGGCGACGTGGCCTGCCGCGACCTGGCCGATGATCTCCTGCGCCAGGGCCAGGTAACTCTGGGCTCCAGAGGACAGGATGTCGTAGAGCACGATGGGCTTCCCGAAGCTGGGCGCCTCCGCCAGCCGGACGTTGCGCGGGATGACGCTTCGGAACACGCGGCTGCCGAAATACTCCTTCGCCTCCTCCGCCACCTGGCGCGAAAGGTTGAGCCGGCTGTCGAACATGGTGCGCAGCACGCCCTCTACCTGCAGGCGCGGATTCAGGCTGTGCTGCACGAGGCGGATGGTGTTGAGCAGCTGGGAGAGGCCTTCCAGGGCGTAGAACTCGCACTGGATCGGGATCAGCACCGTGTCCGCGGCTGCGAGCGTGTTGAGGGTGAGCAGGCCCAGCGAGGGCGGACAGTCGACCAGCACGTAGCGGTACTGGTCGCGCACCGGACCGAGCGCATCCCGCAAGCCCAGTTCCCGGTGGGGTCGGTCCACCAGCTCGACTTCGGCGCCGACCAGATCCTGGCTGGAGGGCAGCAGGTCAAGGAACGGGAAGTGAACGCGGGTCAGGATGCTGTCCTGGAGCGGCGTGCCGTCGATCAGGACGTCGTAAACGGAGCTGGGGACCGTGGTCTTGTCGAAGCCGAGACCGGAGGTGGCGTTCCCCTGCGGGTCCATGTCCACGATCAGGGTGCGTTGCTCGGCGACCGCGAGGCCCGCGCCGAGGTTGATCGCGGTGGTGGTCTTACCCACCCCACCTTTCTGATTGGCGATGGCGATGACCCGGGACACTGCCGCTCCTCAGCAGGCGAAGAAGGCCGAGGCCGGAAGATAAAGGAGCGCCGGGCGGGCGCACAGGGGGGCGCTGTTTCACGTGGAACGAGCCCGCCACCCAGCCCTCCGGAGCGGGCCCGTTCCACGTGAAACCACACACCACAACTCGTTGCTCTACAATGGGTTACGAGACACTGCGCAGGCCACGGATCAGCGCCGCTGGAACACCGCCCGGGCGCTGCTTGGGTCCTTCCGACCATCAGCGTTGAAATCGACCACGGTGAACTCCCGCCGGAATTCCAGCCGCAGCGCACTGCCCTCGAGCCGGTAGGCGATGGTATCCACCACGCCGGCGGCGTCGGTAACCACCAGCTCCGACCCCGCGACCCGCACCGTCCCGGCCGGCGGCAGGGCGGTGACGTCTCCGAAGCGGAACCGGCCGCTGGCGCCGATCTCCATCCGCAGCGCCATGCCCAGGCTGATCGCATCGAGCACGGCCTGGGGGTTCTCCTTCCAGGTCAGGGTGAAGCTGCAGGGGGGTGCGCAGGCGGCGTCTGCGTGCCACTCCCCTACCAGGTCGGCCGGGATCTTCGCCGCCGGCTCACCGCTCTCCCGGCAGCCGATCACGGTACTCGCCAGCAGCCCTGCCATAATCGTTTTTCTCATTGCTGCTCCACCACTTGAGACGGCCGGGAAAGTCGTCGTCCGGACCGGTGCCGTCAACTTTCCGGACTGCGTCGGGCGCCTTGGCCGCTGGCCCCGGGTGCGCACCCCACCGCATACTACTCCCGGCCCTGCCGGAGAGATGCCGCGCGCCGCCCCGGGCGGGTGGCCGGCCCGGCGGGCGAGGGTTGCCGGAGCCACGTTCCATTCTCCCTTCCGAGCAGATGAGCGACGAGCGCCGTATACGTTTCCTGGTGCACGGCCGCGTGCAGGGCGTGGGATTCCGCTTCTGGGTGCTGCGGCAGGCCCAGGCGCTGGGCCTGCGCGGCTGGGTGCGCAACTGTCGTGACGGCTCCGTCGAGGTCGAAGCGGCAGGACCGTCCCCGGCGCTCGAGCGACTGGGCCTGGCGCTGCGGGATGGGCCCCCGCACGCGCAGGTGCTGGAGCTGCAGGTGGAGGCGGCGCACGGCGACCCGCTGCCGGACGCCTTCGAGATCCGTTGATCGCCCGCCGCGCTGGCGGGCGCCGCTCTCCTGACCCGACCAACGAATCGGGGGCGGCGCAGCCAGCGTGCCGCCCCCCCGGGACTGCGTTCCCCCGCCGCGCTCAGGTACGCTTCTGGGCCAGGAGGCGCTTGCGCTCCGCGTTGAGCATCAGCTGCTGCGGGATGGAAGCGATGTTCTGCGCTGCGTAGTACAGGTTCAGCCCGGATGCGAAATTCAGGAAGATGACGGTCATGAAGATGGGCATGAAGTACATCATCATCTTCGCCTGCTGGTTGTTCTGCGGCGTGGTGCGCATGCTGAACCAGCTCATTGCGAACATGCTGGCGCCGAGCACGACGGGGAGGACGTAGAACGGGTCGGCGCGCGAGAGGTCAGGCAGCCACAGGAACTCCACGCCGCGGAACGCGATGGTGTTCTGGAACACGAAGAAGAGCGTGAGCAGAATAGGCATCGGGGCGAGCATCGGGAGGCAGCCGCTCATGGGCCGGAAGTTCTCCTCGCGATAGAGCCGCAGCATCTCCTTCTGCAACTTCTCCGGATCGTTCTTGTAGCGGGTCTGGATCTCCTTGAGCTTCGGCTGGATCTCCATGTTCTTCATCTGGGAGCGCATGGAGGACGCGTTGAGTGGCCAGAGCGCCAGTCGTACGATCACGCCGAAGAGGATCAGCACCCAGCCGTAGCCGATGCCGAACAGGTCGTGCATCCCGTACAGCGCCCAGCTGATAGCGTGGCCGAGCGGCCGCAGGATCGGCCGGAACCAGCGCCAGCCGAAGGGATTCACGTCCTTGAAGCCGTCGCCCGCCGCGCTCAGCTGCGACTGCTCCTGCGGGCCGGCGTAGACGCGGAACGCGAACCGGCCGTCGGCACCGGGGCTGAGCGTCACGGTCAGGTCCGCACCGGTGGCGTGCGGCACGGCGATGGCGCCGCCGCCGTCGCGGCTGTTGCGCGACGCCTTGCTCAGCCCGGCTGCGAAGTACTTGGACTTGATCGCGACCCAGCTGAGCGGGCCTTCCTCGATGGTCTCCGTCTTGAGGTTACGGAGCAGCGTGCTGCGGATGCCATCACCGGACGGGTTGTTTACGACGTAGCCGCGGTGCCTGACCTCCTCCGTGGAGTCGGCTTCGTTGACGGCCAGTCTCGGCCCGAGCCCGATGAGCAGCTGCGGGGACTCGGGACCCGCGCCGGTGACCTGCCCGCGCACCTCGAAGAAGTAGTTGCCCGGCGTGAAGGTGTACTCGAGGGTCACGGCGAGATCCGGACCCTGATGGCGCAACCGGAGCGGGCGGGCGCTGTCCCCGGCGGCGAGTGTGATCTGGCCGCCCGGCTCCGCAGTGAACGGCAGAGCCGAGATGTCGATGTCACGGGCGCCGGCGCGCAGGTGGTATTCCAGCAGGGCGTGCGCGCCGGGCGGTACCAGCTCGGCCGGTTGGCCCTTGCGGTCGGCGGCCAGGGATGGATAGCCCAGCATCTGGGCGCTGACGAGGGAGCCGCCCCGGGTCGAGAAGCTGTAGCGGTAGCTGGGCGACGCCACGGTGACCGTGTCGGCCGCGATTGCTGCCGGCGGCACGGTATCCGCGCGCACTGCTCCGGAATCGGATCGCAATGCCGGCGCGGCCGCGCTTTCCGCCGGCGCCGCGCTCGTTGCCGTATCCCCCGCGCCCGGGCGAGCCACCGGGGTGCGGCGCGGCGCGGGCAGCAGGATGTTGGTGACCACCATCACGGCGATCATCAGTACTACCGCCAGCAGGAATCGGATGGTCTGCATCGCGTTTCAGTTCGTGTCCGCGGCCTGGCCGCGCGGGAGTTCCGGCACCGGATCGTAACCGCTGCCACCCCAGGGGTGGCAACGGAGCAGGCGGCGGACGGCCAGGGCGCCGCCGCGCGCCGCCCCGAACCGCTGCACTGCCTGCAGCGCGTATTCCGAACAGGTCGGACTGTACCGGCACGAGGGCGGCAACAGCGGCGATAACCCTCGCTGGTAGGCCCGGATCAGGGCGAGGAGGAGGCGCGCGCCCATCGTCGCTCCAGCACCTGCAACAACTCCTCGCGAAGCCCGCTCGCGTCCGCCTGGTACGCCTCGCGCCGGGCGCGGAGGATGATATCCATCCTGAGCTCGGCCTGCTCCAGCCGGGGCAGCAGGTCCCGCCTGGCGATCTCGCGCAACCGCCGCTTGAGGAGATTGCGCGCCACACTGCCCCGCCCGTGCTTCGGCACCACGATCCCCAAACGACAATACGGAAAAGGGGAAGCGGAGTCGAAGACGTCCAGAGCCGACGTCCCACCCCTCTTCCCCCGTCTCATCACTGCGCGGATCTCGGTACCCCTGGTCAGGCGCCTGGTCCGCGGGAAGCGTTGCCCGCCCGACTCGCCGGCGGCCACCGCAATGCCTGCCGCCGCTATTTCTTCCCGATGGTCACGACCAGACGCTTCCGGCCGTGCCGGCGCCGCCGGTTCAGCACCTCGCGTCCGGCCCTCGTGGCCATACGCGCGCGGAAGCCGTGCTTGTTCAGACGCTTGCGGTTGTGCGGCCGGTACGTCGGCTGGCCCATGGAAATCCGTCCTGTAGCTGGTTACTGCATCTCTGGCTGCAAAGACATTCAGTTTAACCCGAAGATCCTGGTGGGGTCAATAGCGGACGGATTGTGCCAGGGGCCAGGGGCCAAGCGCCAGCAAGGGGGAAGGGACGAGCTGTTTCTTGGCGCTTGGCACTTGGCACCGTCAACGGCAGGGGAGCGGCAACCGCCGCCCCCTTCCGTTGACTTATCCACATCCGCCCTCCATCGTTCCGGGTCACGTTGCTGGGATCATCCCGCCACATCGAATGGAACGATGGAGTTGACCGCTGCGGAGGCGTGGAGCCGCATCCTCGAGCGAGCCCGGCAACAGCTTCCCGAGCACATCTTCCGCATCTGGCTGGACAAGATCGAGCCGCTGGTGCTGTCGCAGGATCTGCTGGCGGTATCGGCCGGGAGCGATTTTGCCGCCGAGTGGGTCGAGGACAAGTACGGCGCGACCCTGACGGAGGTGGCACAGCGGGTACTGGGCCGTCCGATGAGCATATCGTTCCAGCACCAGGCAAAACCGGGTGAGCGGGGGGGTCGGCCGACGCAGGTGCAGCCGCGCAGCGACCAGCCGGCCCCGACCGCGGTGCCGGCTCCGGCAGGGGGCAATACCGGGGGTTTCGGTGCGCCGCTGAACGAGCGCTACACCTTCGACCGCTTTGTGGTGGGCACCAACAACCAGCTGTCGAACGCCGCGTGCCGGGCGGTGGCCGAAGCTCCCGCGCGCATGTACAACCCGCTGTTCATCTACGGCGGAGTGGGCCTCGGGAAGACTCACCTGATGCACGCGATCGGGCACGTGGTCCTCCATCACGACCCCGAGAAGCGGGTCGCCTATGTCTCGAGCGAGCGGTTCACGAACGACCTGATCGCATCGATCCAGGAAGGCCGGATGGCGGACTTCCGCCGGCGTTACCGGGACGTGGATCTGCTGTTGCTGGATGACGTCCATTTTCTCGGGGAGAAGGAGCGCACGCAGGAGGAGTTCTTCCACACGTTCAATGCGCTCCATGATGCCAAGCGCCAGATCGTGATGACGAGTGACCGCCCTCCGAAGGAGATCCCGGGCCTGGAGGACCGGCTGGTATCCCGCTTCGAATGGGGTCTGGTTACCGACATCAAGCCACCGGACTTCGAGACACGGGTAGCGATCCTCAGGAAGAAGGCAGAGGATGACCAGATCCCGCTGGCGGATGAAGTCCTGGATTTTATCGCGCGCAACTGCCGGTCCAACGTACGGGAACTGGAAGGCGCCATCATCAAGCTGTTGGCATACTCGTCTTTGACCCGGCGTGAAGTGACCACGGAACTGGCACGGGAGGCCTTGGGCGGGGTGCTGATCGACGGTCCGGGGAAGGAGCTGACCTCCGATCTGATCCGGCAGAAGGTGGCCGACGAGTGGGGCGTATCGATCGAAGGCCTGACTTCAAAGCGCCGTACCAAGGAACTGACGGTTCCACGCCAGGTTGCCATGTACCTGATCCGGGATTTGCTGGATCTTCCGCTCGTCGAGATCGGCAATCTGTTCGGTGGACGCGATCATTCGACAGTGATCCACTCGATTAACAAGGTCGAGGAAGACATCCGGTGCGACGATGCCTTCCACGCCCGGGTGGAGTCCGTACGGGGCGAGCTCGGAGCATAAAGTAGAAAGGCGTGTGGACCGGCTGAGGATGCTCCGGGATCTGTCCACACAATACCAGTGGCTCGTGGGAACTGTGCAGTACCAACAGCTGCCTGCACAGCGATCCCCACAACCAGGGCAGTTCGAATTTCACCTGTGGCACAAGACACACGCGACCGATCAGCGCTATTGTCCACAGTTCCACAGGGCCTATTACTGTTACTGATGATGTACTTTCAGTTAGCTAGAAGAGCAGTTCCTGTGCAAGACGCTCTAACCGGACCGGCGAGGCTATCCAGATGAAATTCAAGATCACGCGGGACAACCTGCAGCAGGGTCTGGCTGCAGTCGGGGCCAGCATTCCGACGCGGACGACTTTGCCGGTGCTGTCCAACATCCTGATCGAGGTGGGTGAAGACAGTGTCGCGATGAGCGGCACGGACCTGGACATTGCCGTGAGTGTCTCGGTTCCGGCAGAAGTGGATGATCCCGGTTCACTCACGGTTCCGGCGAAGAAACTGCAGGAGTTGGCTCGTGAGCTACCCGAGCACCCGGTCCGACTGAGTACCAAGGGTGATCGTCTGGAGCTCACGTGCGGGCGGGCAGCATTCCGGCTGAATGGGATGCCACGGGATGAGTTCCCGACTTTCCCGGCGGTTGATTTCACGAACAGTTGGAAGGTAATGGGGAGCACACTTCATGGGCTAATCCGACAGACCAGCTTCGCAGTATCCAGTGAGGAGAGCCGGCCAATCCTCAATGGTGTGCTTTGGCAGCTCGGGGAAGATCAGATGCGAATGGTTGCCACCAATGGTCATCGGCTGGCACGCATGACGGTGGCAGTAAGCGCACCCGGAGCCCCGCGTACGGATCTGATCGTTCCGCCAAAAGCACTCGCCCAGGTCGAGAGACTGTTCGGGTCCGATGATGAGGTCGAGGTAGCACGGAGTGAGAACCATATCGGCTTCCGCAAGGCAGGCACACAGGTATTCACCAGGCTGATCGAAGGTCCGTATCCGAATTACGAGCAGGTCATTCCAAAGGACAATGACAGGTTCGCGATCGCCGGTCGGAACCTCCTGACACAGGCGTTGCGACGGATGGCCGTGGTCGCGAGCGACCAGACGCACCGGGTCCGGCTCAGCTTCACCACCAATACTCTCCGGTTCGCGGTCGAAACGCCCGATCTGGGCGAGGCACACGAGGATCTGGAAGTGGAGTATGCGGGCGAGCCAATGGACATTGGCTTCAACGCCAACTATCTGCTCGAGGTGTTGCGCTACATGCCTGGCGAGGATGTGAAGCTGACCTTCAAGGCGCCGGAGCGCGCGGCCACCCTGGAGCCGGTATCGCGCGAGGGCGAGCCGGTGCCGGATTACCTCTGCCTGGTGATGCCGCTTCGGCTGCTGGACTGATACGGTGCCATGAAGCAGCTGCGGATAGACGACACTTCCTATCCCGTCCTGCGCCAGCTCACACTGCCGGTCGTGGCCATTACGAGCGCGGCCGGCGGTGTCCGTAATGGCATGATCGCGAACAGCGCACAGCGGGCATCGCTGGTACCGGAGATCGCGCGGGTGTCACTGTACGTCTCGAAGCCGAATTACACGCACGACCTGGTCTACCGGAGCGGCCTGTTCGGCCTTCACCTGCTGCGGCGCGACCAGTGGGAGCTGATCTGGCACCTGGGGTTGCAGAGCGGCCGTGAGCTGGACAAGCTGGCGGCGGTACCGACCCGGGGCGGAGCGACGGGCTGCCCGCTGCTGACGGATTGTGCCGCGGCGTTCGAGTGCCGCGTCATCAACGCCATGGATGCGGGAGCCGCGACGTTCTTCCTGGGCGAGGTGGTGGGGTTCGAGGGGAGCGGCGTCACCGAAGTAATGACGAGCAGCTATTTCCGGCGCCACATGCCAGCGGACAAGAAGCGGGTGTACGAGGCGCGCCTCGCGGATGCAATGGATTACCTGGCGCCGCTGGCGCGACAGGTGGACCCGGCCCGCCATTGGCCCGGCCCGAGCGCGGAGCCCTGATCAGGCGAGCAGCTCTTCCGCGGTGGTCAGGCTCAGCACCGTCCAGCCATCGGCTTCGAGCCGCTGGCGCCCGCCCTCGTTCCGATCCACCACGGCGACCACGCCGAGCACCCGGGCCCCGGCCGTCCGCGTGGCGGCGATCGCCTGAAGGGCGCTGCCCCCGGTGGTAATGACGTCCTCCACGATCACGACCGACCGGCCAGCCAGGTCGGCACCCTCGATCAGCCGGCCCGTGCCGTGGCCCTTGGCCTCCTTGCGCACCGTGAACGCATCCAGGCTCCGGCCGGCCAGGGCAGCAGTGTGGGCGATTGCGTAGGCAACCGGGTCGGCGCCGAGCGTGAGGCCGCCGACGCAGTCCGGGTGCCAGCCGTGCTGCTCCAGCAGTGCGAGGCCGAGCTGTCCGATCAGACGCTGGCCGGGGCCGCTCATGGTGGTAAGCCGGCAATCGATGTAGTAGGTGGAGCGTCGTCCGCTCGCGAGCACAAAATCCCCCCGGCGCAGAGATCTGGTGCGCAACAGGTCCAGCAGCTCGTGCCTCGGCTCGACCACTCCGTTTCCTCCAGTTCCTCACCCGCTCCCGGGGCGGATGACAGGGCCGGGACTCAGGCCCGTCCGCTCACGATCTGCTGCACGAGCTGGGGATTGGTGTCGGTCCGCTTCATCCTGGTCAGCACCTGGTCCATGGCGTCGGGCGCGGGCAGGTCGGCCAGGTCCCGGCGCAGCTTGTGCGATGCCTGCAGCGCCTCCGGCGAGAGCAGCAGCTCCTCGCGCCGCGTGGCGGAAGCGGTCAGGTCGATGGCCGGCCAGATGCGGCGGTCCGCCAGCTCGCGGGACAGCACCAGCTCGCTGTTGCCGGTCCCCTTGAACTCCTCGAAGATCACCTCGTCCATGCGCGAGCCGGTGTCGATCAGGGCCGTGGCGATGATCGTGAGCGAGCCGCCGCCGGCGCGCTCGTCGATCCGGCGGGCACTGCCCAGGAAGCGCTTCGGTTTCTCCAGCGAATTGGCGTCGAGGCCGCCGGTCAGGGTCTTGCCGCTGCTCTTCTCGGTGTTGTTGTACGCCCGCGCAAGGCGCGTGATGGAGTCCAGGATGATGACCACGTCCTGCCCCAGCTCCACGCGCCGCCTCGCCCGCTCGAGGGTGATCTCGGCCACCCCCACGTGTCGCTCCGGGGGGTGGTCGAAGCTCGACGCGATCACCTCGCCGTAGCCGCACATCTCCATTTCAGTGACTTCTTCCGGGCGTTCGTCCACCAGCAGGATGAAGACGCTCGCGGCCGGGTAGTTCTTCACGATCCCTTCCGCGACCGCCTGCAGCACCATGGTCTTGCCCGCTTTCGCCGGAGCCACGATCATGGCCCGTTGCCCTTTCCCGAGCGGGCAGAACAGGTCGATGATCCGGTTCGTGAAGTCCGGCTGACCGCGCCGCGTCAGACCGCACTCGAGGAGCAGCTGCTCGTTCGGGTGCACCGCCCCCATGCGGCTGAACTCGGGACGACGGCCCAGGCCCTCGGGCGGGTTGCCGTTGACCAGGAGGATGCTGGCCAGCGGCGGGGTCTTGCCCCGGCCCGGTGACGGCCCAGCCTCGCCGGCAATCTCATCGCCCGTCCGGAGGCCGTAGCGCTGGATCAGCTTCTGGTTGACGTAGATGTCCCCGTCCCCCGGGAGATAGCTCGCTTCCTTCCGACGAATGAACCCGGCGCCGCTCCCCATTACCTCGAGGACGCCGAGCGTCTCTGTGCTGCTCACCGTGCTGAGTCTCCTGTGTGGGTTGGCGGCACCAGGATTATCGCGGTGCCACCCGCTGCAACCGGTTCAGCGATGCTGCCGGCCCCGACGAACGTCGGTCAGTTGATCACGCATTCAAAAGCTGTACCCGCCGGTCCGGGAACGCCATACCGGCGTCGGGCGGACGGGCCGGGCGACCCGGCGGCGCCGAACGGCATGCCGCCGGCGGCACGCGATCCGCCCCGTCCGCTGGACGGCTCCCCCCGTGCGTGAAGTCGCTCGTCCCATGCTGCTCGACCCGGAATGTGGCACCACAGATATTTCAGATGCAACGACACCATACGTTGCCTTCGCGCCAGTGGTGTTGCGCACGGAGATTCTCTGTCACTGCTGGCGCTGCTTCCTCTATCGACCCCCGGTCCGGGCGCAATGCCCGGCCGGGGGCTCGTCTTTCCTGTTACACCGCAGCGTATTCCTCGGTCGGGGCGCAGGCGCACACCAGGTTGCGGGCACCGGCGGCGCTCTCGATCAGACCGACGGCGGGCCACACCTTGAATTCCCGGGTCCAGGGTGCGGGGAAGGCGGCGCGTTCCCGGGAGTAGGGTCGGTGCCACTCGTCGGCGGCAACGATGTCGGCGGTGTGGGGTGCGTGCTTGAGCAGGTTGTCGACGCGGTCGGCGATCCCGAGCTCGATCTCGCGGATCTCTTCGCGGATGGCGGAGAGGGCCTCGCAGAAGCGGTCGAGTTCGGCCATGGATTCCGACTCCGTGGGCTCGACCATGAGGGTTCCGGCCACGGGGAAGGACACGGTCGGGGCGTGGAACCCGTAGTCCATGAGCCGCTTGGCGATGTCGGCACCGTCCACGCCGGTGACGTGCTTGGTGATGCGGGTGTCCACGATGCACTCGTGGGCGACGGTGCCGTTGCGGCCGGTGTAGAGGATTGGGAACACGTCGCGGACGCGGGTGGCCACGTAGTTGGCGTTGAGGATGGCCACGCGCGTAGCCTGGGTGAGGCCCTCGGCGCCGATCATGCGGATGTACATCCAGGAGATGGGCAGGATGCTCGGGCTGCCCCACGGGCCGGCGGCCACCGGACCGCTGGCCCGCTCGCCCCCGACCGGCTGAACCGGGTGGCCGGGCAGGAACGGTGCCAGGTGCCGGGCGACGGCGATCGGCCCCATGCCAGGGCCGCCGCCGCCGTGCGGGAGCGAGAAGGTCTTGTGGAGGTTGAGGTGGCAGACGTCGCCGCCGATGTCGGCCGGCCGGCAGAGCCCGACCATGGCGTTCATGTTGGCGCCATCGATGTAGACCTGGCCCCCGTGCTCGTGCACGATGCCGCAGATGGTCCGGACGCCCTCCTCGAAGATGCCGTGCGTGGAGGGGTAGGTGATCATGATTGCGCCGAGCCGGTCGGCGTAGTGCTCGGCGCGGGCGCGGAGATCCGCGATATCGATGTTGCCCTGGTCATCGGTCTTGACCACGACGACCGTGAATCCGGCCATCACGGCGCTGGCGGGGTTGGTGCCGTGCGCGGAGTGCGGGATCAGGCAGACATCACGCTGTGCCTGGCCGCGGTCTTCGTGGAAGGCACGGATGACGGAGAGGCCGGTGTACTCGCCCTGGGAGCCGGCATTGGGCTGCAGCGACACCGCCGGGAAGCCGGTGATCTCGGCCAGCCACTTCTCGAGTTGGCGGAACAGTTCCTGGTACCCTTCGGCCTGATCGAGCGGGGCGAAGGGGTGCAGGGCCGCGAACTCGGGCCAGCTGATCGGGAGCATCTCGGCGGCCGCGTTCAGTTTCATGGTGCAGGAGCCGAGCGCGATCATGCTGTGCACGAGCGAGACATCGCGGGACTCGAGCCTGTGGATGTAGCGCAGCAACTCGGTTTCGGAGTGATAGGCGCCGAAAACGGGGTGCTGCAGGTAGCCGCTGGTGCGCGCGAAGCGGCCTCGGCCCAGGTCCAGGTCCTGCTCCGGGCTCGCGGCCACGGGCGCTGGCTGCCCGGCCGGGACGAAGGCGGCGATCACGTCCGTCACATCGCCGGTGCTCACGGTCTCGTCGAAGGCCACGGTAATGGAGTCGGCGCCGTAGGCGCGCAGGTTGATCTCCCGGGTGCGCGCGGCGGCCAGGATGCGGTCGCGATCCGGGCCGACCCGGACGCAGACGGTATCGAAGAAGGGCGTATCGGCGAGCTGGTAGCCGAGCGCGCGCAGGGCGGCAGCCAGGGTGGTAGCGCGCTGGTGGACGCGCTCGGCGATGGCGCGCAGCCCGGCCGGCCCGTGGTACAGGGCATAGAAGCTGGCGAGGACGGCGAGCAGCACCTGCGAGGTGCAGATATTCGAAGTGGCCTTCTCGCGCCGGATGTGCTGCTCGCGGGTCTGCAGTGCCATGCGCAGCGCGGGCTTGCCGCGGGAGTCCCGAGAGATGCCGATGATGCGACCGGGCAGGAAGCGCTTGTAGTCGTCGCGGCAGGTGAAGAACGCGGCGTGCGGGCCGCCGAACCCCATGGGGATGCCGAAGCGCTGGCTGCTGCCGATCGCCATGTCGGCGCCGAACTCGCCGGGCGGGGTGAGGAGCGTGAGCGCGAGCAGGTCGCTGGCCACGGTGGCGAGCGCGCCGGCCGCGTGGGCCTTTTCAATCACCGCGCGGTAGTCGTGAATGCTGCCATCGGTGGCCGGGTACTGCAGCAGCACGCCGAAGGTGCGCTCGTCGAAGCTGAAGGACCGGTGATCGCCGACCACGACGTCCCACTGCCGTACCCGTGCCCGGGTGCGGACCACCTCGATGGTCTGCGGGTGGCACAGCTCGGACACCAGGAACGTGCGCCGTTCCTTCCCGGGCGCGATCGCGTGGGCCATAGCCATGGCTTCCGCCGCGGCGGTACCTTCATCGAGGAGCGAGGCGCTCGCGATGGGCAGCCCGGTGAGGTCGATGCAGACGGTCTGGAAGTTCAGCAGCGCTTCCAGGCGGCCCTGCGAGATCTCTGGCTGGTAGGGAGTGTAGGCGGTATACCAGGCCGGGTTCTCCTGCACCTTGCGCTGGATCACGGGAGGGGTGATGCAGCCGTAGTAGCCCATCCCGATGTACGACCGGAACACGCGGTTGCGGGCCGCGATGCCGTGCAGCTCCGCGAGCGCGTCCGCCTCACCGATGGGCTCGGGCAGATCCATGCGGCCGCGGAAGCGAATATTGTCGGGGATGGTGGCGGCGATCAGCGCTTCGAGGGAGTCGAAGCCGGTGCGCTGGAGCATCCGTTCCTGTTCGGCGGGGCCGGGTCCGATGTGTCGGCGCTGAAAGCCGGAATCGCGATCGGGAGTTCTATGGTTCGTGGTCATGCCAGACCGCCAGCTCGGGTTGAGTGGTGAACGACCAGGCCCTCAAGATACGCTCGAGTCAAGGCGGCAGCGCGATGGCTGAGCGCGCGCTAGCGTGCATCGCGGCATTGCTTGCAGTATTGGCCGCGGCGGCACCCCTCCGGGGCCAGATCCTGCGCGCCCGCCTGCTCGATGCCGGTACGGATGCCCCGATCCCGGCCGCGTTCGCCATCCTCGAGAACTACGCCCCGCCCGGGGCGGGAACGCGGGCTGCCGCGGCGCTTTCGGACGCCCAGGGTTGGGTGCAGTTGCGGGCCGCCGGCCGCGGCCCGTACGTGCTGCGGGTCGAGCGTCTGGGCTACCGCACCTTCGCTTCGGACACCTTCCCGCTCGATTCCGTGGTGGTGCGCACGATCCGGCTGCCGGCGGAGGCCATTCACCTGCCCGAGATCACGGCGCAGGGGAGGCGTCGCTGTGGCGGCGTGACCGACCTGGCGGCGGAGGCCGCGGTACTGTGGGACGAAGTCCGGAAGGCGCTCTCGGTCAGCGCCTGGACGGCCGCGGAAGGCTCGGTGTTCTACGTGGTGCGGGAGTACACCCGGCGGCTCGAGCTGCGCACGTTCAAGGTACTGGAGGAGCGCAGCAACCAGCAGACCGTGTGGACCACGGGCAGCCCCTTCGTAAGCCTGGGTGCCCGCGACCTTTCCGAGGGCGGCTTCATCCGGGTGGGAGCGGACGGAGGCTACCAGTACTACGGGCCGGACTCCGAGGTAATCCTCTCCGAGTGGTTCCAGGAACGGCACTGCTTCCGGGCGGTGGCGAACGGTAGTGACCCGGCGCTGATCGGTTTGGCGTTCGATCCCGGTCCGGGTGCGCCGCACTTCGACATCAAGGGTGTCCTGTGGCTGGACCGCCGCACGGCCGAGCTGCGCACCCTGGAGTACAGCTACTCGGCACTGCCGGTGAACGTGGAGCGCCGGGCCGCCGGCGGCGAGGTGCGCTTCGAGCGGCTGGGGTCGGGGCGCTGGATCGTGCGCAGCTGGTGGATCCGGGCGCCGGTGCTGCAGCGAGCCGGGACACGCGAGCCGCTGGTGGCGGCGATCAGGGAGGCCGGCCGCACGGTGGTGTCCCTCACGGAGCGGAGGCCCGGTGCGGACCGTTGAGGAGGAAGTGCTCAGGGCGCGGGTTCGGGAGCCGGCGGCGCGCATGGCCGCGGAGCGGGCCTTCCGCGCGCTGGCAAGCGACGCCGTGGTGGTGCCGCCGCCGGTGCACCTGCCCATCGCGGAATCCGCGGGGGAAGTCCACATCAAGAGCGCCTACCTGGCGGGCAGCCGCAGCTTCACCGTGAAGATCGCGAGTGGCTTCTACCGCAACCCGGAGCTCGGCCTGCCGTCCGGCTCGGGGCTGCTGCTGGTCTTCGATGCCCGCACGGGGTTTCCGCTCGCGCTGCTGCGCGACAACGGCTACCTGACGGATCTGCGCACGGGTGCGGCGGGCGCGCTCGCGGCCCGCCTGCTGGCGCCGCCCGTCCTGGAGCGGGTGGCGGTGCTTGGCAGCGGGGCACAGGCGGGCTTCCAGCTGCGGGCGCTGGCGGGCGTGCGCAGCTGGGCGGAGACCGTGATATGGAGCCGCAATCCGGAGCATGCGGCGGCGCGCAGCCGGGAGCTCGAGCAGGAGCTGGGAGTGCGGACGTCGCCAGCGGCGACGGTGGCGGAGGCAGTAGCTGGCGCCGAGTTGGTGATCACGGTTACGCCTAGCCGCGAACCGCTGCTGCAGGCAACCTGGCTGCGTTCGGATGCCACGGTGATCGCGGTCGGCGCGGACGGTCCGGGCAAGCGCGAGCTGGCGGTCGACGTGCTGCTCCGGGCCGACAAGGTGATCGCCGATTCGTGTGCCCAGTGCCGGCGGCTGGGCGAGCTGCAGCACGTGCCGGACGGCGTGCAGGTGCACGGCGAGCTGGGAGAAGTGCTGACCGGGCGGGTGGCCGGACGGGAAGGTGACGAGCTGATCGTGTGCGACCTGACCGGAGTGGGAGCGCAGGACGCCGCCATCGCCGAGGCAGCCCTGGTGGCGGTCGCCGCCGCAGTCGGGAGCTCAGGGGACAGCACGCCGCCGCAGGTGGCCTGAGCGCGCCGCGCATGGGCGACGTCACGCTCCCCCGTCCCATCCGGCGCATCCTGCTGCTGGACTGCGATCAGTTCTTCGTCCAGTGCGCCCGCCTGGCGGACCCGGACGGCGCCGGCCGGGAGGCGCTGCTACTGGTGGGCGGCAGCCCGGCCGGGCGGGGCGTGGTGACGTCCGCATCGTACGAGACACGCGCGTTCGGGGTGCACAGCGGCATGCCCACCGCGGCCGCGTTGCGCCTCTGCCCGCGGGCCCGCGTGGTCTCCGTGCCGCGGCGGATCTGCGGCGAGAAGAGCCGCGCGGTGCGGGCCGTGCTCGGCCGTTTCAGCCCGCTGGTGGAAGCCGCGTCGATCGACGAGGCGTACCTCGACCTGACCGGCACGGAGCGGCTCTACGCGGGCGAGTCGCTCCACGACACCGCGACGCGCATCCAGCAGACGGTACTGGAGGAGACCGCCATCCAGACGTCGGTGGGGGGCGGCACCTGCAAGCTGGTGGCGAAGCTGGCGGTGGAGCGCGCCAAGCCGGCCGGCGTGCGGATCGTGGCGCCCGGCGCCGAGGCGGAGTTCCTGGCGACCTTCAGGCTCGCGGACATCCCGGGGGTGGGCCCGGTATTCACCGAGGAGCTGAAGCGTTTCGGCCTGGTGCTGGTAGCCGACGTGCAGCGGTTGAGCGAACGGGCCCTCAGCGAACTGCTGGGCGAAGGCAGAGGCGAGTGGCTGTACCGGCGGGCGCACGGCGTGGACGAAGGCCGGGTGCATCCGGAGCATACGCCCAGGTCCATGTCCCGCGACGAGACCTTTCCCCACGACCTCCAGCGCCTGGCCGATCTCGAGCGGGAGCTGCTGGCATTGACCGCGAGGGTGGGTGCCGACCTGCGTGATGCCGGCTATCGGGCCCGGACCATCACGTTGAAGATCCGGGACGCAGATTTCCGCACCCGGCAGGCCAGCCGGACGGTGGCGGATGCGCTGGAGACCGATCGTGCCATCGACCACGTCGCGCGGGAGTTGCTGCACAAGCTGCACGCGGCCCGCCGGATCGGCACCCGCTTGCTGGGCGTGGCGGCATCCGGGCTGGTGCCAGCGGGCGATGCCGCCCAGCTGGGCCTGTTCGAGGCCGAGCGGGCGCTGGAGACGGACCGGGATCGCCGGCTGGACCGAACGGCGGATGCGATCCGGGAGCGCTTCGGGCGGAACTCGCTGAAGCGCGGCGGCCTGCGGGGCTGAGTCACGCTCCGCCCGTCCGGTGCCGGCGGGGCAAGGTGGGAGGAAGAGGATCGCGATGCCCGGAGGCAAAGGCAGCTTCCGTCTCTGGAAGTACTACCTCGACTGCGTAGGGGCGGACGGGACGGTCTGCATCGGCTACGCGGGCGGGCTGCGTTGGGGTCCGCTCGCGGTGCACTACGCGGCGTTGCTGGAGGGTGCACCGGACGGCGGGCGGCGGGAGCGGCACAGCTATCGGGAAACGCCGGAGCCGCGGGTCGAGAGCGGCGGGGTGCACTGGGAGTGTGCGCCGCTGGGCGTATCGGGCAGCTGGCGGGACGCGGTCCCGGGATACCGCGCCACGCTCCTGGAAAGCGCGGCCGGCACGGTCCGGTGGCAGGTGCTGGCGCCGAAGGCGGAAGCGCGCGTGGAGCGGGCCGGCGGGGGCGTCGTGACCGGCTGGGGCTACGTCGAGCGGCTCGAGCTGAACCTGGAGCCCTGGCGGCTTCCCCTGAACACGCTGTACTGGGGGCGCTTCCACTCTCCGACGGATGCCCTGGTCTGGATCGGCTGGGAAGGCGACGTCCGCCTGCGCCACATCACGCACAACGATCGGCTGCTGGCCGACGCCCACTTCGGGGAGCAGGTGCTGCGCTTCGATCCGGGCCTGGAGCTGCAACTGCTGGACACCCGCACCATCCGCGACGCGCCGGTGATCGCGGCCCTCGACCGACTGCCGCGGGCGCTGCGCCGGGTGCCGCCGTCCTTCGCGACGGCAAGGGAGGTCAAATGGCTCAGTCGGGCACGACTGTCGAGCGGCCAGGGCCCGCCGGCGATGGGCTGGGCGCTCCACGAGCGGGTGCGATTTCGCTGACGGGCAGGTGGGGTCCGTTGCTGTACGGCGGCCTCTTCGTGATCGCGCTGCCGCTGGCGCTGGTGGCGTGGGCGAAGGCCGTGCCCGGGCTGGCTGCGTTGCCCGCGATCCGCAGCTGGCCGGGGGGAGCGGCGCTCGCGGTCATAGGCGTGTTGCTCTGGCTGGCCGGCGTGCTGGCGCTGGCGCGGCGGGGAGGTGGATTGCCGATGAACGCCTACCCGCCGCCGCGCTACGTCAGCACCGGCGTGTACGGCTGGGTGCGGCACCCGATCTACTGGGGATTCCTGCTGGCAACGGCGGGCGTGGTGCTGATGGCCGGCTCCCGCGCCGGCCTGTGGCTGGTGCTGCAGGCGGTGGCGCTCGCCACCGGTGCCCTGGTGCTCGGATACGAGGGCCCTGGGCTGCGGTCCCGGTTCGGCGCGCAGCTGCCGGCGCCGCGTCTGTCGCTGCCCCCTTCCGGCCCGGCGGTGCCCAACCCCTGGGACCGGCTCTCGGTGTACCTGCTGGTGCTGCTCCCCTGGCTGCTGGCCTGGTCTGCGGTGCAGGTGCTGGGCGTGCCGGCCGACGCGGTCTCGTCGGAACTGGCGCTCGATCGGCGCGTGCCGGTGCTCGAGTGGACCTGGCTGGTGTACGCCAGCGCGTACCTGGTAGTGCCGCTGATCCCGTTGCTCCTGGCCAGCCGGGAAGAGCTGCGCCGATTCACGATCACGGGACTGGTCAGTACCGCGGTGGTCCTGCTGTGCTGGCTATGTCTGCCGCTGGCGTACCTGCCGCGGCCGTTCACCCCGACCAGCTTCGCCGGTCAGCTGCTGCTGCTGGACCGGCGGTGGTGCACGGGAATGGCGGCGTTCCCTTCCTTTCACGTGCTGTGGGCACTGATCGCCGCGGACGCGCTCGCGCGCCTCTGGCCGCGGGCCCGCTGGTGGTGCTGGGGGTGGGCAGCGGCCGTGACGGTGAGCTGCCACACGACGGGCATGCACGGCACCCTGGACCTGCTTGCGGCGCTCGGGCTGTATCCGCTGGTGCGCGACTACCGCGCGAGCTGGGAGCGCCTGCGCGGCGCGACCGAGCGGGTGGCGAACGGCTGGCGCGAGTGGCGGTTCGGACCGGTGCGGGAGATCAACCACGGTCTCTGGGGAGGGCTTGCCGGGGCGGCCGGGCTCGCCGCGATGCGGCTGCTGGGGGCGGACCAGCCCCGCCTGGCGGCGCTGGGGAGCGGCGTGGGCGGCCTGGTGGGCGCGGGCATATGGGCCCAAGTGCTGGAAAGCTC
>VEPF01000026.1 GCA_012027055.1 Gemmatimonadota bacterium
TCGGTTGTACGGGTTCGCCGACTGGTTCCGCCAGCTCTGGGCCGAGAGCCTGGGGAAGCGCCAGCGCCTGGACGGCGGCGAGGCGTTCACCGGACCGACGCCAGTGAAGGCGCTGGGCGCCACCGACCAGCACTCGCAGGTGCAGCTCTACATCGAAGGGCCGTTCGACAAGACGGTCACGTTCCTGGCCGGCGACCACGACCCGGACCTGGCCATCCCGATGGCGTACCCGGACAGCCCGGAGCTCGGATACCTCGGCGGCCGCTCCCTGGGCGAGCTGCTGGACGCGGAGCGGAACGCCACCGCGGCCGCCCTGGCCGCGAGCGGGCGTATGAACATGAGCATCACGCTGCGCCGGATCGATGCGCACGCCATCGGCGAGCTCATCATGCTGCTCCAGATCGCCACC
Source organism: Gemmatimonadota bacterium (assembly GCA_012027055.1). Taxonomy (GTDB): domain Bacteria; phylum Gemmatimonadota; class Gemmatimonadetes; order Longimicrobiales; family RSA9; genus VEPF01. The sequence continues at coordinate 410 of VEPF01000026.1, forward strand.
GTGTACGCGGGGGGGCTCTACGGGGTGGACCCGCTGGACCAGCCGGGCGTGGAGCTGGGGAAGCGGCTGACGTACGGACTGATGGGGCGCGCCGGCTTCGAGCCGCCGGCGCTCACGGCCGGCGACGAGCGCTGGATCAACCGGTAGTGCCGGCGCGGACGATGGCGTGCGATACGCTGGGGCGTGGACCTTGTTGCCGGTGCCCATGAGTACCAGCGGAACGGAGGCTGCGGCCGCGGGCCTGGCGGAGCGCTGCACGCTCGTCCGGCGCATCGCCGATGATCTGGCGCACGAGCTCAGGAACCCGCTCAACGCCATGTTCATCAACCTGGAAGTGCTCCGGAGCCGGGTCCGGGCGGGCGACAGTGCCGCGGCGCTCGAGCGGCTGACCGTGCTCGAGCAGGAAACCCGGCGTCTGGCCGGACTGCTGGACGACGTGCTCCGCCTGCTGCGTCCGGAACCGCCGGGCTCCGCCCAGTTCCCCGTCGCCGAGATCCTGGCAGAGGTGGGCACGCTCGCGGCCCTGCTCGCGAAGCAGGCGCGACGCGGCTTCGAGCTGCGGCCGGGCGGGGAGGACGTGCTGGTGCATGCGGGGCGCGAGCCGCTTCGCTTCGCTCTGCTGACGCTCTGCGAGGCGGCGATCGCCGGCCTGCCGAGCGAGGGGGATGTGGTGACGCTCGAGGCCGCCGCGGATGCTGGCGGGGTGCAATTGACGCTGAGCGTGCCGGCCGTCGCGGCCGGGCCGCTGCGCGACGCGCTTCCCGCCGCGGGGCGGCTGCTGGCCGAGTTCGGCGCCCCGCTCGGACTGACCCTGGACGGTGGCAGCTGTCGGGCGCGCATCGCGCTGGCGCGCGCATTTGCCTGAAGACGCCGGTCCCGAAAGAAGCGAGCCATGGGATTTGCCCGAGTATTGATCGCGGACGACGAGAAGCACATTGCGGACGGCCTGCAGCTGCTGTTGCAGGAAGATGGCTACGAGGTGGACACGGCCACCGATGGCAGCACGGCGTGGGACAAGCTGCAGAAGGGGGAATTCGGCCTGGTACTCGCGGACCTGATGATGCCCGGGCTGGATGGCCTGGAGCTGTTCGCGAAAGTACGCGCGGCCGGACTCGACTCCGAGGTCATCATCATCACCGGCAAGGGCACCGTGTCGTCCGCCGTCGAGGCCATGCGCAACGGCGCCTACGACTACCTGACCAAGCCGCTCGAGCTGGAGCGGCTCAGGGCGCTGATCCCGAAAGCGCTCGAGAAATACCAGGTCAAAACCGCGAACCGCGAGCTGCAACGACGGCTGGACAGCCTCTCGCGTTACGGCGAGATGATCGGACAGTCGGAGGAGATGGCGCGGGTCTACTCGGTCATCGAAGCGGTCGCGCCGACCGGCGCCGCGGTGCTCATCGCGGGCGAGAGCGGCACCGGCAAGGAGCTGGTGGCGCGCGCGATCCACCAGAAATCCGGACGTGCGCGCGGGCCCTTCGTGGCCCTGAACTGCGGCGCGTTCCCGCGCGAGATCCTGGAGAACGAGCTGTTCGGCCACGAGAAGGGCGCGTTCACGGGCGCGACCAACGAGAAGCCGGGCGCGTTCGAGCAGGCGGACGGGGGCACCCTGTTCCTGGATGAAGTGGCGGAAATGGAGCCGGACATCCAGGTAAAATTCCTGCGCGCCCTGGAGCAGCGCTCGTTCCGGCGGCTGGGCGGCAAGAAGGAGATCGAGGTCGACATCCGGGTGGTGGCGGCCACCAACATGAAGGTGGAGGAGGCGCTCCGGGACGGGAAGCTGCGGGAGGACCTGTATCATCGTCTCGCGGTCATTCCGATCTACCTGCCACCCCTGCGTGAACGGGGCGGCGATGTCCGCATCCTGGCGGAGGAGTTCCTGCGCCGCTTCAACCAGGAGCAGGACAAGCACGTGGCCGGGTTGGGCCCGGCCGCGCTGGAGTACCTCGAGACCTACCGCTGGCCGGGCAACGTCCGCGAGCTGAAGAACTCGATCGAGCGGGCCGTGATCCTGGCCAGGACGGACCGGATCGAGCTGGCCGATCTGCAGCCGCCCCACCTCCACCACGATGACGCCGAAGTCCACGTCCCGGTGGGCACGCCCGTGGACGAAGCCGAGCGGCTGCTGGTGCTGCGCACTTTCGCCTTCGCGCGTGGGGACCACAAGCGCGCCGCCACCATGCTTGGCTTGACGCTCAGGGAATTGAAGGCCAAGCTGCAGCAGTACACGAAGTAGCCAGGCCGCGGCGGCGGGTCCCCGCCCGCGGCCGCGGCCGCAACCGGGAGGCAGTGATGCCGGAACTTGACGACCAGGATTACATCATCATCGAGCGCAAGCGCGGCGGTGTCGGTGCCTTCCTCTGGGGCGCCGCCATCGGCGCCGGCCTCGCCCTCCTGCTCGCACCCCGATCCGGCCGGCAGCTGCGCGCCCACCTCCGGGATGGCGTCCAGCGCCTGCGCGACCAGGCCGAGGATGCGGTCCGCGAGGCCCAGCGCTCCGTGACCGACCGCTACGACAGCGTCCGCACCGACGTGCGCGACCGCGTGGAAGCCGCGCGCGAGGCCTTCGAGGCCGGCCGCCGCGCCGCCCGCCAGGCCCACAGCGGCCCGACCGAGCCGGACGGGCCCGACACGCCACCGCTGGACCGGGTGGCGGACGAGGAGCTGGACACCGGGATGTGACGAACCCCGGTCACCGGGCCACGATGCTGCGGCGCCGGCTCGCAGCCGCCCTGAGGCCGTTCGGCTCGCCCGGCGAAAGCCGGCGGATGCTCCGCGCCGCCCGTGCGGCCGCGGGCGATTTCCTGCGCCGGGTGTGGGTCAAGGCGGACCAGGACAAGATCTTCTTCATGGCGGGCGCGATCGCCTTCAACATCCTCGTGGCGATCGTGCCCCTGGCCCTGGCGGCCATCGGCATCGCCGGCATGATCCTGCAGCAGCGCTACCAGGCGGAGGCCGGACGCCGCCTGGTCGAGTTCCTGCTGCAGGCCCTGCCCCCGGTCAGTGAAGCCTTCACCAACGATATCGCCCGGACCCTGAACAGCCTGCTCGCCAAGTCGGGCGGGTTCACGACCGTCGGTATTGCCCTGCTCGTCTGGCTCGCCACCCGCCTGGTCGGCACGCTGCGCACGGTGCTCCGCGAGGTGTTCGACATCCAGCAGGACCGGAGCATCATCGCCGGCAAGATCTTCGACATCCAGATGGTCGTGGTCGCCGGCACGCTGCTCGGGCTCAACGTCGGCCTCACCATCGTGCTCAACCTGCTCTCCCAGTTCAGCGTGGACGTGCTGGGCATGCCGGCCTATCGCCTCCGCCAGAACATCGTCTTTCCCGTAATCGCTTTCATCTCCATCTGGACGATGTTCCTGCTCATGTACCGCTACCTGCCCGGGCGCCGGATCCAGTGGCGGACCTCCCTGATCGCCGCCTCCTTCACCGCCGTGCTCTTCGAGCTGCTCAAGCAGGCGTTCGCCTGGTACGTGAACAACTTCGCCGAGTTCGGCTCGACCTACGGCAACTTCGCCTTCGTCGCCATCGTCGTGATCTACGTCTACTACATGGCGATCGTCTTCATACTGGGT
>VEPF01000249.1 GCA_012027055.1 Gemmatimonadota bacterium
CCGTCCAGGCCGGCGCCGAGAGGGTCACGAAAGAAGCGACCCGACGGACCCCGCCCTCCCGGAAGGAGAAGCTCCCCGAATCCCCCGAGAGGATGTCGGGCTCCAGTTTCCAGCCGCCAGGACCCAGCACGTCGGAGAGCTGTTGGCGGAGATAGACACGATTGGGATGGTGCAGCACCAACCCGGTGCCCCGATCCAGGATCACGGTGTAGCCGTCGGCACCGAAGGACAGGGACAGCACTTCCTCCGGGAGCAGCGCCTGGAAACGCACGGTGGCCTCGATGCTACCATACTCCCGTCCGGATTCTGCCTCACGCACCGGTTCCACGAGAGTGATGAACCCCCGCGACGGGCCGAAGGCCTGCCCCACGGCCGACTCGCTTCCAGTCCCCGCGTCGCCCAGGCCGTAGAGATGCTCGCCAGCCGCCTCCCGCAAGATGATGGCCCGGTACGAGGAGCCCACGACCTCCCTAGCCTGGCGCAGGAAGGCGTCGGCAGCGAGCCGGGCGTCCAGGTAACCCATCGAATCGTCGACCGCGTGGGTCTGGTAGAGCCTCAGCGTCTCGGCATTGACCCCCAAGAGCAGCAGGTCCGACTGCCGGAGCGCGTACCGGAACTGGATCTCCTCGGCGATCCGCGCAGTGCTCTCCGCCGTGCGCACCCTGATCAACTCGTCCACGGAATCCAGAGACCGCAGGTACCCGTAGACTCCGAGCGCCACCACAGGTAGGACGCCGAAGATGGAGAACAGGGCCAGCAGCTTGCCGCGGAGCGACATGGCTACTCCAGACGGAAGAACGGCCCGCGAGTGCGGCCCTCAGAAGACCGGCAGTCGGTGTGGCCTGCTCGCGGCGGCCTGGGGACGCAATATAGAGGGCGGCGGCGAACGGCGGACAGGGCAAACCAGCCCATCAGCGCTCCCTGCCTCGTCCGGTGGGCGCACCAGCTTCATCATGGCGCAGGTGGACGGGATGGGGACGAGCAACAGGTCGAAGCGTTCCACGACGTCGCCTGGCAGAACCAGGCGGACGCGGGCATTCCGGACGGGATCCTGTGGCACCAGGCAGTGAACGCGAAGTACCCGTGGTGCGCCATCACGCGCGTCGGCGTCTACGGGCTCACGGGCGGGCAGCACGCCGCGGGCGCGGCGCCGTTCAACCCGGAGTTCTACGACGCGGGCATGGCGAGCAGCGGCTGCCATGACAACCGCATGGACAAGACCTGGTGGAACGAGCAGTGGATGGGCGAGCTGAGCCCGCACTATGCAGCATTACCAACAGTCAGCCAACCGCGACGAAAGAGTGATCACGTGGCCACGATCGTACTGACGGGCGGCAGCTCGGGAATCGGTGAAGCAGCGGCGGTGAAGCTGCGCAAGGCGGGGCACCAACTGGTCATTACGGGCCGTTCGGCACGTACCGCCGAAATCGCGCGGAACGTAGGCGCCAACCACTTCATCGTGGATTACGAGCGGCTCGCCGACGTGCGGCACTTCGCCGACCAGCTGCTGGACGGCTACCCGCGCATCGACGTGCTGGCAAACAACGCGGGCGCGATCTACGGCCCGCGCAAAGTCACGGTCGATGGCCACGAAGCCACCTTCCAGGTCAATCACCTGGCCGGTTTCCTGTTGACCGATCTGCTGCGCGAGCGACTGGAAGCGTCGCGCGGCGTCGTAGTCAATACTTCGAGCGGGGCGCACCGACACGGCCGGCTGGACTTCGACGACCTCGAGAGTGAGCGGCACTACAACGCGGCCCGCGCGTATGGCACGAGCAAGCTGATGAACATCCTGCACGCGATTGAGATCAACAAGCGGTTGAACGGCGTGCGCGCCGTCTCCTTCCATCCGGGCGGGGTGGCTACGGGCTTCGCACGCGATGCCGGTGGCGTGATGCAGTGGGCGTACAAATCGCGGCTCGGCCGGCTGTTCATGATCTCGTCGGAAGCAGGCGCGGACACGTTGCTGTGGCTGATCACCGACCGGCAGTGGCAGCCTGGCGGCTACCACTACAAGCGGCGGCTCGGGACAACGTCATCGGCGGTCAACGAGGAGAACGCCCGCCGACTGTGGGAGGTGTCCGCAGCCCTGGTCGGCCGCATCTAAAGGACCCGGTGTAAGGCTGATGGAATGAACGGCGTTTCCGGGTTGTCCAAGAACCCGGCACGCTCGATCTCGCACCCGCCCGACGCCGGAGGCTTCATGATGCGCCGCTGGACGACTTTGCTTACGAGCGGACTGCTCACCCTGAGTGCCGCGCTTTCCTCGTGCGGCGGAGCCGATGCTACCGACCCCGGCGGCACGACCGGCACCCGGCCGACCGCGGCGTACTCGGTGAGTCCGGCGTCGCCGACCGCCGGGCAGACCGTGACCTTCACCGACCAGTCCACGGGGGCGCCGACCTCGTGGTCCTGGTCGTTCGGCGACGGTGGCACCAGCGCGGCCCAGAGCCCGACTCACGTCTTCGGCGCCGCAGGCTCGTATACCGTCAAGCTGAAAGTCCTCAACGGCGCCGGCGCGGACAGCACCTCGAAGTCGGTGACCATCGCTGCGGGTGGGACGGCGTTCTCGCCGACCTGGGTGAAGATCGCCGGCGGCACCTACTCGATGGGCGATCACCACAACTTCGTCGACCCCGAGCACCCCACCGACGAGCTGCCGCTGCATGACGTGACCATTTCGCCGTTCTACATGTCCACGACGCTGGTCACGAACTCGGAGTATGTCACATACCTGAACGCTGCTCTCAGGAACGCTCAGATCGAGGTGCGGTCCGGGGTGGTGTACGTGACCGGCGGAACCAATCCGCTCGTGTACACCGCCACGGCCGTGCCGAAGTCATCGATCCTTTATGCCGACGGCGCGTTCACGACCCGGGCCGGGCGGGACCTGCACCCGGTGGTGGGCGTGCGCTGGTTCGGTGCGGCAGCGTTCGCCAACTGGCTGAGCACGCGCGACGGCTACACGCCGTGCTACAGCCTGACCACCGGCGCATGCGATGTGTCGGCCGGCACGGGCTACCGCCTGCCCACGGAGGCCGAGTGGGAGTACGCTGCCCGGGGCGGGCAGGTAACCCCGTACCGCCAGTTCCCGTGGGGCGACGACACCAACGCCGACGGCCGCCTCGCGAACTGGGAGGGGTCCGGCGACCCGTGGGAGACGGGTGACATCCCGCGGACCACGCCGGTCGGTTTCTACAACGGGTCGGTGCGCCAGAAGTCCGACTACAACTGGCCGGGCGCGATGACCACGTACCAGACCCGTGATGGCTCCAACGCCTACGGTCTGTACGACATGGGCGGCAACGTGTGGCAGTGGATCAACGACTGGTACGCGAGCTCCTACTACCAGTACTGCGTGACCAACCACATCACCACGAATCCCCCGGGACCGGCCAGCGGCGATGTCTTCACCGACCACGGGAACCTGGCCTATCGCGGCCTCCGGGGCGGCACGTGGTACAACGGCGGCGGGCAGCAGTTCTACGGCTACGCCCGCGTGTCGAACCGCGACCCGTCCTGGTCGCTCGGGCCGGCGATGGACGGCACGCCCGAAAGCTCGTGGCTGCAGGTCGGCTTCCGGCTGGTCCGCCCCGACCGCTCCGGCAGTACCACGCCGCGCACGGTCGGTCTGATGGTCAACAACGCGAAGGCGTTCACCGGCTACACGCTGCTGTCACCGATCCACAGTCCGGAGAACTACCTGCTCAACAATGCCGGACAGTACGTGCACAAGTGGACGGCGGTGGGCGAGCCGGGACGCTCGTCCTACCTGCTGGAGAACGGTCACCTGATCCGGGCGCGGGCGATGGGCGGCGTCGGCCCGAACACCGGGGGCGGCGAGGGCGGACGTATCGAGGAGTACAACTGGGACGGCCAGCTGGTGTGGTCGTACGACTACTACAGCGCGACCTACATCGCCCATCACGACTTCTAGGTGCTGCCCAACGGGAACGTGATCATC
>VEPF01000202.1 GCA_012027055.1 Gemmatimonadota bacterium
CCCGCGCCCACCGCGCGTGTTGCTCACCCCGAAGCTGGCCCCATCCTCGCTATACGCGGCAGCGCTGTCCGGGAATCCGTAGGCGATGGGGCTCAGCGCATCGACGATCCGGGTGCGCAGCAGGCTGCCCACTACCCGGCTGGTGGGACTGTTCACGCTCACGCCGCTGGTGAGGCCGTACTGGACCGCGAACTCCGCCGTGTTCGCGGCCCCGACCAGCACCCCACCCCGGCTCACGAAATCTTTCAGGTGCCGCAGGCCCTCGAGACCCAGACCGGGACGAATGTCGGCCGTCTCCGCCCACGTGCCGATGTTCGGCGTCTCCGGCGACTGCCGCCACGGCATCGCGTTCCGCCACATGGGCAGCCCGTCGATGATCGCCTGGCCGCTGCCGCCCGCCGGCGGGAACAGGATCACGTCCCAGCGCGCGTTCAGGTCCGCGATCTGCGCCACGTCCTGCGTGCTGATGTAGTCGTACGGGATCTCCAGGCGGTCGAAGGCCAGCCGCCACCAGCCTTCCGTCTGGGTGCCCAGCCAGGTGTGCAGGATGGCCACGCGCGCGGCCCGCACCCGGTTGGCGGCCACTGCCGGGACCTGGCCCGTGGCCCAGGCTCGCAGCCCCAGCGCGACCAGGCTGCTGTCCAGCGCGGCCCGGTCCTGCCCCGTGACGATGAAGCTGCCCCGCGGGTACTTGCGGCCATCCGCCTCGAACGGCTCGGCCGCCGCGACGATCTCCGCCTGCGGCAGCCGGTAGCGCAGCGTCGCGAGCGCGTTGTCGGCATTGGCGGCGAGCAGGAACACGTTCCCGTTGCCGCTCACCCCGCCGGGCGCGCGTGCCCCGCCGGGCACCGGCACCACGGCCACTTCCAGCACTTTCGGATCGGTCACCCGCACGGCCTGCACCGCGAAGGACTCCGGGAACGTCCACCCGGTATCGTCGTACGGGTTCTTCTGCGGATCGTCCGGCGCCCAGTACTGGTAGTCCAGCAACGCATCCGCGATGCGCGAGTACGGCTGGTCCATGCGGATCACGTAGCTCCCGGCCGGGAACGTGCGCTGCGTCGGCGTGGTGTCCGGCTTCGCGCCTTTCGTCCCACCCGCGCTGTCCGCGCCCGCGCCCCGGCCGCCGCCCGCCCGCTTCGCCGGCAGCGTGACCGTGAACTCCCGCGGCGCGCGCCCGATCTCGACGTGCTGCCGCTGGAGCACCCGCAGCAGCTCCGCCTGTGCGCCCGGACGCGGATCGTCGCCCGGCAGGACGTACGCCGCCGGACCTTCGTTGCGGGGCTTCAGGATCGAGCGCTTGCTCTTCTCGTAGAAGTTGCGCAGGAACAGCTCGCGGTTGTTCGCGAAGTACGAGAGCGAGACCAGCAGCCCGGTCTGCTGGTAGTTGTTGTTGTTGCGCAGCGACCACCGCACGCGCGGCAGCGGCGGGTTCTGCCGGTACCACGTGCGCGCCGTCTGCTCCGGCGAGAGCGTGCGTTCCACCGTCTCCGCGGTGCCACCGTTCCCGAACGTCTCGTAGAGCCGGCTGATCCCGTTGTGCGTGGCGGCAATGAACATCAGGTAGCCGGGCGACCAGGTGTCGAACGTGCCGAAGGCGAACACGCCCGGCATGCCCAGCCGCGTCAGCTCCTGCACGTTGTTCCAGCCGATCAGCTGCCACTCGTTGGTCAGCAGCGGATCCAGCCAGGCATTGTACGGGCCATCCCCAATGGTGTTGTCGTACAGGTACGGCACCGACTCGTGCAGGTCGTGCAGCACCTGCGCCTTCCACCCCACGAACGTGTCCAGCACGTGCTTCGTCAGTTGCAGCGACACGCTCATCGCGTCGCGATTGTTGTCGTGCGCCACGTAGTGCCCCCAGTACTGCAGCGAGGGCGCCACCGAGTCCGGCCGCGCCTGCTTCCAGCGCGCGATGTCCACCATCCGATCGCGCCCGTCCGGCTCCGTCACCGGCGTGATCAGCGTGATCAGGTGATCGCGGATGTTGCGGATGTAGGGGCTCTCATCGACCGCCAGGCGGTACGCCAGCTCCATCAGCGCCGTGGGCGCGCCCGCTTCCGTCGAGTGGATCGCCCCGGTGATGTAGTACACCGGCACGGTCAGCCGAACGAGCGCTGCGGCCACCGAATCGATCAGCCCGATCAGGCGCGGATCAGCGAGCTGTTCCAGGCGGGCACGGTTATCCTCCAGCCGCCCCAGCAACTCCTCCGACGCGACCGCCACCGCGATCAGCTCGCGCCCTTCCTCGGTCGTGCCGATCGTGAACACCCGCACCCGCGGCGAGGCCTGCGCCAGCCGCCGCAGATAATCGTGCACTTCCGCCGTGTACGGCAGCCGGTTCGGTGAGCCGGCAATGTCCCCCAGCACCGCCATCGGGGTCGGTACCGCCGGCGCCGCCGGCAGGTAGTCCACCAGCGGCGACAGGAAGAAAGGCTCCGTGGTGTACTCCCTGATCTTCGCGGTGTACGCCGAATCCACAGCCTGCGCCGGGTCCCGGCCCGGCCGCGTCGCATCGATCAACCTCGCCCCGGCCCCCGCCGGCGTGCCCTGCGCGTGCACGGCGCTCGTGTCCAGGATGCTCAGCAGCAGCAGCAGCCCCGGTGCGGTCAGATAGCTCCGCTCTCTCATCGCGTTCTCATCGGGTGGTGGGCAGCGGGAATCGACAGGTGATCCGGAAAGCTCGCGTTTGGGCCGCGTGCGTCAAGCTCAGCCGGGACACGCGCCATAGGCGGATGTCCAGGTGTTGTAGAAGAATCATATTAGACAGACCCTTGACACATGGTCGGCGAGGTGTTAGCTTCTTGGACAAGAGTTAGACACACACGCCGCCTCCCGTGACGAGGCAACCAACGAACCGACAGGAGAGTGACCCATGAAAGCCCATGCCTTCGCCCTGATCGCTGCCGGCACGCTGGCCCTGAGCGCGTGCACGGACGAAAGCCAGCCCTTCGAGCCGACGGCCGACCGGGTGAACATCCCTGCGGAGCCGGCCCGTGACCCGATCGCGAAAATCGCGATCGATGGCGGTTTCACGCAGCTGGTGGCGGCGCTGCAGTACGTGGACGCGGAGCTCTCGCCGTCGCCGGGTCTGGTGAACCTGTTCCTGGCCAACAACAACGGTCCGTTCACGGTGTTCGCGCCCACGGATGACGCGTTCGTGAATCTCTATGGCCTGCTGACCACGGTGCTGGGCAGCTACGTGAACGAGATCACGGACGTGCCGGCGTCGGTGGTGCTGGAGGTCCTCAAGTACCACGTGGTGGATGGCCGGCGGCCGGCGGCGGTGGTGCTGCCGAAGACGGGCGAGCGGTCCTTCACGACCTTGCAGGGCGAGAGTTTCTGGGTGAGCAGCAGCGGCACGATCCGGCATGGTCTGGGGCCGGACGCGCTGGCAAGCATCGTGGCGGCCGATGTGCGCGCCACGAACGGGGTGATCCACGTGATCGACCAGGTGATCCTGCCGCCGTCGCTGGTGGCGGCGCTGACGGGCAACTGAGCGACTCCTGTCTGCTTGGGGGCCGCGGCGGTCCGGGCACAGGTGCCTGGGCCGCCGCGGCTTCGCTCATCAGGGCAGGCGCGCCGGAGCGGGACCGATCTGGGCGCGCTGGTCTCCGCGTTCCGCGGCGGGGATGATGAAATCGGTCAGCAGTTCGTGCAGGGCGCGGTTGTGGTCGTGTTCGCGCGGGGCCACCGCGTCCGAGGTCATGACCACGGTCAGCTCGAGCGCGGGGACGACGAACAGGTACTGGCCGCCGTAACCCCACGCGAAGTACACGTCGTAGCCGCGGCGCTGGCGGTGCCACCAGCCCAGGCCGTAGCCGTGGCCGTTGAACGGGGAGGTGGTGCGCGGCCGCCAGGAATCCCGCACCCACGCTGCCGGGACGACCTGCTTTCCCTGGTATCTCCCAGCGTTGCGGTAGAGCTCGCCGTACCGGAGCAGCGC
>VEPF01000145.1 GCA_012027055.1 Gemmatimonadota bacterium
CCTCCACGCCCCACGCCGCCATCGCCTTGTTGGCGCGCAGACAGGCGTACAGGTGCAACCGGTCCAGCTTGCGCACCGTCTCTTCGTTGAAGGCGCGCGCGTCCGGCGCGCGATGGAAATACAGGTAGCCGCCGAGCACCTCGTCCGCACCCTCGCCGGAAAGCACCATCTTGATGCCCATGGCGCGGATCCGGCGGGCCAGCAGGTACATGGGCGTGCCGGCACGGATGGTGGTGACGTCGTACGTCTCCAGGTGATGGATCACGTCGGGCAGTGCATCGATGCCCTCCTCGATGGTGTAGGTGAAGCCGTGGTGCACCGTACCGATGTGCCGTGCCGCGACCGCCGCCGCCTCCAGGTCCGGGGAACCTTCCAGCCCGATCGCGAAGGAGTGCAGCTGCGGCCACCACGCCTCGCTCCGGCCGTCATCCTCGATGCGGCGCGGCGCCAGCTGCTTGGCCGTGGCGGTGATGATGGAGGAGTCCAGGCCACCCGAGAGCAGCACGCCGTACGGGACGTCGCTCATCAGCTGCCGCTTCACGGCCGCGTGCAGCGCCGCGCGGATGCGCGCCGGCTCCGCCGGCCCGCCGGCGACGGCCGGGTACTCGCGCCAGGCGGGTTGGTACCAGCGGCGGGGCTCCGGGCCGTTCTCACTGTCGAGCAGGTGTCCCGGCGGGAACTCCTGCACCGTGCGGCACACCGGCTCGAGCGCTTTCAGCTCGGAGGCGACGTAGAGCTGCCCGTGTTCGTCGCGGCCGGTGTAGAGCGGCACGATGCCGATGTGATCGCGCGCGACCAGGTAGCGCTCCCGCTCCGCGTCGTACAGCACGAACGCGAAGATGCCGTTCAGCTCGTCCAGGAAGTCCGGACCGCGCTCGGCATAGAGCGCGAGGATGATCTCGCAGTCGGAGTCGGTCCGGAATTCGTACGGGGAGGCCAGGGACGCGCGCAGCTCGCGGTGGTTGTAGATCTCGCCGTTCACGCAGAGCGCGTGCGTGCCGGCCGGGCTCACCAGCGGCTGGGCGCCGTGCAGCACGTCCACGATCGCCAGCCGCTCGTGCACCAGGATCGCCCGCGGACCGGTCCAGACCCCGGACCAGTCGGGGCCCCGGTGTCGTTGCAGCCGCGAGAGCTGGAGCGCGCGGGGCCGCAGCGAGGCAACGTCCTCCTGCAGCTCGAGGATTCCGAGGATCGAGCACATCGCACGGCTCCTGGCGTTGCGGTAAAAGAAAGGCGGCCCCTCGGGGATTCCGAGGAGCCGCCTGGAGACCGGGTGATCGACGTCGCCTACGACAACGGCATTCCCGCTCCGCGACTCCTCGGAGTCCGCGGGTTATTGGAGTTCTGCCGATTGGCGCAAGCGCAACGCATGCTGGGTCCCGGTCTCGTGTCCTGGCGCAACCTAAAGCCGCCGCGGGCTGTGGTCAACGGCGCTGCGGGTTGCCTCGACCGCCCTTCGATCTGCTATTGCAGCCCCATCTTCGCGAGCAGCTTCTGCACGCGCGGCTCGCCCTGGAACTCGGTCATGATGGGATCCACGCCCAGGTCCAGGGCGTAGGGCTCTTTCGCGGCCACGCTCTTCTCGAGCAGCTCCAGCACGCGCGCGCGGTCGCCCAGCCCGGCGTAAGCGGTGGCCAGGAGGTAGGCGCTGGGCTCGGGCTGGGCCGCGATCCGCCGCAGCATCTGCTCGGCCTCTGCGCGCCGGCCGAGACGCGCCAGCACGTACGTGTAGCCGGCCAGCACGAATTGCCCGTCCGGCGCCTGGCGGTACGCGGCCTCGAAGGTCTGCCTCGCCTCTTCCAGCCGCCCCATCACCGCCTGCGAGATCCCCAGGTTCGCCATGGTCGACGAGCTCGAGGCGAGCGCCAGCGCCGCGCGATACGCCTCGACCGCGCGCTGCTGCTGGCCGGTGTAGGCGTAGACTCCGCCCAGGTTGTTGTGGGCACCAGGAGAGAGCGGATCGAGGGCCACCGCGCGCTGTCCCGCCGCGACCGCCGCCGCCGTGTCTTTCAGCTCCGCCAGCACCCAGCCGAGCTGACCGTAGATCAGCGCCGCGCCCGGATTGGCGGCGATGCCCCGCCGGAAGTGGGCCGCCGCGGCGTGCGGGTCCTGGGCGTAATCCAGGGCGAGAAGGCCCAGCGCGAACTGCGCCTCCGCCAGCTGCGGATCGAGCGCGAGCGCCCGGTCCGCGGCCGCGCGGGCGCTGTCGCCCAGCGCCTCGCGCGGGCCCCAGAGCTGGTACTCCTGTACGATGTAGGCCTGGCTGAGGGTGCCGTGCGCCCGCGCGTACTGCGGGTCCCGGACGATGGCCTGCTTCAGCAACGCCACCGCGCGTTCCAGCGGCTGCCGCTCACCCTGGCGGATCAGCTGGGCCGCCTGCAGCACCAGGGCGTGCGCTTCGGGGTCGCTGGTCTCCTCCTCCGCCAGCCGTGCCGTGGCCCGGTCGCCGCCCAGCCGCAGCTCGAGCGCGCCCACTATCGCCCGCGCAATCTCGTCCTGCACCTCGAAGACGCTCTTCACCTCCCGGTCGTAACTCTCGCTCCAGACGTGATAGCCCTTCTCCGCGTCGATCAGCTGCGCCGTGATCCGCAACCGGCCGCCATCGTTGCGCACGCTGCCCTCGAGCACGTAGCCCACGTGCAGCGCCTTCGCGATGGAGTCCACCGGCAGCTTCGTGCCCTTGAACGCGAACGCGCTGGTGCGCGAAGCCACCCGCAGCTCGGGCAGCTGCGCCAGCACGCTGAGCAGCTCCTCCGTGAGCCCGTCCGCGAAATACTCCTGCTGCGCGTCCCCGCTCATGTTCACGAACGGCAGTACCGCGACCGAGCCCTGCTCCGCCACCTCGGCCGGCGGGGTCAACGTCGGCTCCGCGGGTGCCGGCGCTCCCTTGCTGCCGCGCGCCACGAGGCCCGTGGCCGCCGCGGCGATGGCCAGGATGCCGGTCAGCATCAGCAGCTCGATGCCTGAGACCCGCTGCTTGCCCTTCTCGCCGTGGTACCACGCCAGCACCAGCACGGCCAGGAAGCCGATGGCCAGCAGCACGGTGGCCGCGCGCAGCACCAGCGCCGGCCAGGCGAACGGGGAAGCGAGCAGATCGAGGACCTGGAGGATGAGCCAGGCGCCCGCCAGGTAAGCGACAGCCCAGTGCGCGAGCTTGCGCTCTTTCAGGCGAGTCAGGAAGGAACTCACGGCTGCTGCCTCCGGCGTCGGAGCGAACTTCGACCGCGTCGCCTGCCAATCTGCTCCCGCCCCGGCAGCGCGGCAACGCCGCCGCCGCGCCGCGCGCGACTTCAGCGAACGGAGAACGGCAGCGCGGGGCCGGGCGCGCCCGCGCTCCAGGTGGCGCGGGCCGCGGCGCCGGCCGGGGCCGCGGCCGCGACGGGGGTGGGCATGGTGACGTAGCCGAGCATGCCGCGGCCGAGCTGGCCGTAGTAGTTGCTGCCCCAGCAGTAGACGTCTCCAGCGGGGGTGACCGCGCAGGTGTGGCTCTCGCCGGCATCGAGCGCGCTGAAGCGGAGCGAACCGGCCACGCGCGTCGGCGAGGCACGGTCGGTGAAGCTGCGGTCGCCCAGCTGCCCGAAGTAGTTCCAGCCCCAGCACCAGGCCGCTCCCTCGGCATCCAGGCCGCAGGTGTGGTCCCCGCCCGCAGCCAGCGCGCGGAACGCGACGCTGCCCCCCACGGCCCCCGGGCCCGCGCTGCCGCCCGCCGTGCCGTTGCACAGTAGGCCGCGCGCGTTCGAGCCCCAGCACCAGGCGGCGCCGTCCGCCCCGATGCCGCAGGTGTGGGAGAGCCCGGTGGCCACCTGCGTGAAGGCCAGGCCGCCTGCCACCGGCACGGGCGCCTCGCGCGACACGTCGGAGCCCTCACCGCGCTGGCCGCAGTAGTTCCAGCCCCAGCACCAGGCACGGCCGCCGGCCGCGATGCCGCA
>VEPF01000205.1:0-2129 GCA_012027055.1 Gemmatimonadota bacterium
CAGGTAAACGGCCGCGGCTACCCGATCGGGGCGGCGCTCCCGCACCCCTGCTCTTCGATTCGCAGATCCTGGAGCGCCGAAGCGCCGGGCCAGCAGCCGACGCGCGGCGGCGCGGCGGTCGCGCGCAGGATCGACGGAAAGAACCGGGGTGGCACGCGTCGCATAGCGGGCGAACCCGCCTGGCTGCGGCGCGAACACCTGCCGCAGCAGCTTCTCGCGCGCCTGCTGGAGCTGGCGCTCCGCGCGGTGTCTGGCCAGCTGGAGGAATTGCGCGATGCCGCGCCCGCCCCAGCCCTGGCCATCACCGGCATCCGCGAGCGCGGCGATGCTGCCCGCGAAGACCTCGGCGGCCGCGGCGGCGCGGCCGGAGGAAAGTGCCGCGGCCTCCTCCGGCGTGGCGCCGTGCCCGCCCAGCAGCCGCGCCAGCAACTCCGCACCGGCCTCGCCGGTGTTGGACACGCCGGACTCGGCGAGGGCGAGGAGGATCTCGGTGTAGGTGACGTCGTGCAGCAGCTTCTGCCCGTGGTAGAGGCGGGCGTGCACGCGGCGCAGCGGCTCGGAGCAGCCGGCGCTGGTCTCCCAGTCCGGCCGATCAGGCCAGCCCGGCGGCGGGCGCAGGATGAAGAACGGAGCTTCCGCGGCCGCGTAGCAGGACTGGGGCAGGGCCGCGAAGGCGCCGGGATCGAAGCCGCGCGCGCGGATCGCGTGCAGCAGCCGGGCGTTGATCAGGGCATCGAACGCGATGTTCTGGGCCGCGGTGACGCGCGGGCAGAGCCGCGTGTGGCCGAGGCTGATGTGGGAGAGCTCGTGCAGCACCAGCAGGGCGAGGCGTTCGCGGGTGCCGCACCACTCGCGCACCCACTCCGGGTTGAGCAGCAGCCGGGGGCGGTGGGCGCACTCGACGCAGGCGGTGGCGACGTCGTCGCTCCAGGCCACGGAGCCGACGTTCACGAACGCGTCGAGCGCGAGCGGCGCCGCGATGCCCAGGTCCAGCACATCCGCGAGCACGTCATCGGCGGCCGGCAGCGGGCGGCCGGGGGCCAGTCGGCTCATGCGGCGCTCCTTTCGATCCACAGTCGGCGGAAGGAGATGCACAGGTCGGCGCGCAGCCAGTCGAGCGAAGGCGGGCGCGTCCAGAGCAGGAGCGGCGGGCGGAAGACCGCGAATGCCGCCAGCGTGAGCGCGACCGGCTGCGCGGGCAGCTGCGACTCGCAGAGGGCTTCGGCCGAGCGCCAGGTGTGCGGCGGGATCCCCTGCGGCGAGGCCAGCCCGAAGAGGGTGCGGTGCCAGCCGCGGGTCATCACCTCCACAACCAGGCGCTGGACCAACGCGGCCGCTGTTTCCGCGGTGCCATCCTGGTGCGCGATCCCGGCGTCCGTGCCGAGCTCGTGCAGAAGGCCCGCGGTGATGCTCGCGATCGTGGCCGGCGGGATGCGCGCCTGCGTGACCTGGTTCCGCGGTGCGGGGGACAGCGTGCTCGCCGCCGCGGTCTCCAGCGCCGTAAGGTCGGCGGGCGCCAGGCCGGGCCAGAAAGCGAGCGTGGCATAAAGGTCGAGCAGCCTGGTGCCGCCGATCGCCGGACAGCGAAATGCGGCCGGCGGACGGCCGTAGCCGGAATTGTTGAGCCGTGACTGGCCGCCTCCCATGGTATCCTCCCTCATGCGGCCGCCCGGCCGGACTCGGCCGGCTCAGCGTCGCGGTCGAACGGCAGCTCGCCCAGGGCGGTCTCGCACGTGCGCCACACGGTCAGGCACTCGTCCAGGGACACCTGCCAGTGGCGTGGGTTCGCGCCCGTCAGGCAGATGTTCGGTGAGAACGAGCGCACCATCACCGCGAACAGGTACTCGGCGCCATCGGCGGGCAGGCGGGTTTCGGCGATCGCGCCGCGCACGCTGCTGACCCAGGCCTCGGCAGTGCCCCAGCCGCGCACCTCGTGGCCCCCGCTGACCACCGGCTCGACCACGGCCGCGATGGTTTCCGCAGCGTACGCCGGCACCAGCCGCCGCTCGAGCAAGCGGGGGAGCAGGTGCCAGCACAGGATCTCGCGCGCGTGCCGTGGCAGCGCGGCCACGGCGTCGCACAGCAACTCGCCGCGCCACGCACTCCGCACGCGCGGCAGCGTGTCCGAG
>VEPF01000205.1:2139-3907 GCA_012027055.1 Gemmatimonadota bacterium
GTCGGGGATCGACGCCGCGAGACCCCCAACGAACGGCGCTTCCCTGCCGGTGCGGCCGAGCGCGAGCGTGGCCGCCCACGCCGCGACCAGGTTGCGGCAGAGCGTGGCCGCGCGCCGCCCGCCGCTGGCCACACCCGCCTTCGCGAGCCGGGGTAGCACCGCCATGACATACGCGACAATGGCCTGGTGCAGATCAGCGGGGCGGGACGCGATCAGGTCCTTGGTGGCCTGCACCAGCTCCCGCACGCGGGGCGCGGCATCCGGCGAGGGGCGCTCGCCCGCGCCCGCGATCACGGCCAGGCGGTCCGCGTCCGAGAGATCGGAGAAGCGCGGCAGCGCGATCACGTAGCTGAAGCGGTCCGCGAGCGCGGGATCGAGCGGCTCCACGCCCTCGTACGGGTCATCGAGGCGGTCGGCCGCGAGCGCCTCGGCAGGCGGATTGGTGGCGGCCCAGCGGTAGCGCAGGGATCCAAGCGCGATGCCCTGGATGCGGCGCTCGTGGATGAGCGGGAAGAGCTTGTTGGCGGACTCCGGCCGGCAGCGGCCGATCTCGTCGAAGAACGCCGCCTGCGCCTGCCAGATCGCCCCGGGGGGCGCGGCGTAGCGGATGCCGCCCTGCTCGTCAGGGATCGGGAAGCCGAGCAGGTCGTCGAACTGCAGCAGCGATGCGTTGTAGTGCCGGAAGTCCAGTCCGAGCGCCTCGGCCAGGCGCACCAGCAGCAGCGTCTTGGCGGCGCCGTGGTCGGAGACCAGCAGGAGCGGCTCCTCGGTGGCGAGGGCCGCGAGCAGCGCCGGCTCGATGGCGTCGTAGCCAACGATGCCCAGCGGCCGCAGCAACGAGCGGTGCGGTGCCATGCGACGTCCTTTCAGTCAGCGTTCGTCCCGCTGCGCATGGTTCCCGCGCACCGCAGTGCACGGGCCGGCTGGGCCACCGTTAGGACCCGGGTGGCGGACGGATCCGCGAGCCGGTGCTCTCCCCGTCCTCTTCATGCCGGGCGGCCCGGGACGCGGCCGCCCTTTGCTGTTACGTGTGGGGCAGAAACGACGAAGCCCCGTGGCTGCAAACGCACGGGGCCTGGACCCGGCGTTTAGACGGTTTGTCAGCGGCTGGTCTGTAGCGCGAGCCCGTCAAGCAGCCTCAAATCACTCGCGCACCGCAGTGCTATTGCACGACCGAAATATAGCAGGATGGCGTGACTGACTCAAGCTCCGGGAGTGAGCCTATCCTGACCAGTCTTCGACTTCGAGCCCGGGCACGCGGTCGAAGTCACGGCGGTTCAGCGTGGCCAGCGAGAGGTCATGAGCAACGGCCGTGGCCGCGATCCACAGGTCATGAGCACCCACCGGCGTACCCGCGGCGGTCAGCTCCGCCCATAACGCCGCGTGCGTACGTGCCACGTTCAGGTCTGCCGCGAGCACCGGAAAACCCGAAAGTGCTGCCTCTACAAACGCGAGCCGACGGGCTCGGGTCCGCGCATCACGGGCGCGATGCACCCCGTGCAACAATTCGCTCGCGCTGATCGCCGAGATGAAGAAGGACTCTTCTTCCCGGCCGGCAAGCCGCTCATCAAGCCCCGAGCCCAGCCGTTCGTGGCCGATGATGACGGAGGAATCGATCAGGATTCCCATGGGTCGCGCCCAGCTATGAGTTCGGCGCGGGCACGGGCGACGTCAGCCTCGAAGCGCTCCACGTCGCCACGTCCGAGCCGCGGCAAAGACCGCAGCAGTTGCGGCAGCTCTCCGGCTTTGCGGCCTGGCCTTATCGGTG
>VEPF01000473.1:0-1959 GCA_012027055.1 Gemmatimonadota bacterium
CCGCCGGTGCATGCGCGCGCAGCCAGGCCAGAGCATCAGCGAACTGCAGCATGCGGTGCACGCGCTCGGCGAGCGGCTCGCGCTCGCGGAAGCGGGCCTCGCCGCGCTCCCGTGTCCAGAGCCGTTCCGCCACCTCGATCAGTTCGTGATGCTCGGCCTGCTGCACGTTGATGGTCAGGGCCCGCAGCCGGTGGTTGATCTCGTCCGTGAGCTGCCGGACCGACTCTACGGCGTCCTGCCGGTACGGCTCGCGCCAGCCAGTCACCTCGAACGGGTCCCCGACGGTGGCGAGCACCAGGCCGCGGAAGGCCGACTTGCGCCGGTAGGTGAGGCCGACGGGCACGATCCGCAGCCCGAGCGTCCAGCCTCGTTCCGCCTCCGCACGCAGGGCGATGCGGGCAGCACCGGTGCGCAGCGGCGCCAGCTCGGGGTCGGAGTGACTCCTGCCCTCGGGGTAGATCTGCACCGCATCGCCCGCATGCAGCGCCGCGACCGCGCGCGCAAACGTCTCGTCGTTACGGTCCATGAGGGCCGGGTCGTCCTGCCTGCGGTACACGGGCAGACCACCCAGGCCCCGCAGCACGGTGCCCAGCACCAGCTGCTCGAAGAGCGGCGCCTTGGCGAGCGGCCGGGTGGTGCGCCCGGCGGTATGGAACAGGACCAGTGGATCGAGCAGGCTGTTGGGATGGTTGGCCACGACCAGCACCGGTCCGGGTGGCACGGGCGGGCCGGCGCGCTCGATGCGCAGGAAGATGCTGGCGGCCCAGCCCCCGAGCCTGGTGGCGGTGCGCGCGATCACGGCGCGAAGATAGGGCGGCGCCCGGCCCGGGCGCGAGGCGCACGGCAGCGGTGCGCGCTCCCGGGGCCCGGTCGTATCTTCCCCGCCATGCTGCACTGGTCCGAGAACGTCTACGAACACACGCTGCGTGCCGGCCGCGGTTTGCTGCGGTCCGGCTGGTCACGGCCGCAGCTGACGCGAGCGCTGCTGGGCCGGCGCGCGGCCCTGCCGCACCTGCGGGCCTGGGCGGCCGCGGAGCGGACGGGGGCGCCGCTGGTGCTGGTGCATGCGCCCTCGGTGGGCGAAGCGCTCATGGCGCAGGCGATCATCGGCGCGGCGCGCACGCTTCGCCCGGAGCTGCAGGTCGCCTTCACGCACTTCTCGCCCTCGGCGGAGCGGGTCGCGGCGCGCGTCGGGGCGGACGTGTGGTGCTATCTCCCGTGGGACGTGCGCGCGGACTGCGAGGTCCTGTGCGACGTGCTGCGCCCCGCGGCGATCGCGTTCATCCGCACCGAGATCTGGCCGGTGCTCACCGCGGTGGCGGAGGAGCGGGGCGTTCCGACCCTGCTGCTCAATGCCGTGCTGGCCGCCGGATCGAGCCGCCTCGGCGCCGGCGCGCGGCTGCTGCTCGGCGCCGGCTACCGCCGGCTGCACGCGGTCGGCGCGGTCGCGGCCGAGGACGGCGCCCGCTTCCCGCGCCTGGGCGTGGATCCCGCCCGGATACGGGTCACCGGCGATGCCCGCTTCGACCAGGTGTGGCAGCGCGTCCAGGCACTCGACCGGGCCTCGCCGTTGCTCGCGCGACTGCGCAGCGCGCAGCCCACGCTGGTGGCGGGGAGCACGTGGCCGGCTGATGAGGCCGCGCTCGCGGCCGCGCTGGCACGCCTCGCACCCACGCTCCGGCCGCGCCTCATCCTGGCCCCGCACCAGCCCACCGAGGCGCACCTGCAGGGCGCGGAGCGGACGTTCGCGGCCGCGGGCGCGACGCTCCGGCGGCTGGCGGCCGTCGAGCGCGACGAGGCTCCGGCGGAGCTGGTCCTGGTGGACCGGGTGGGGGTGCTCGCGGACCTGTACGCCATTGCGGACATCGCCTACGTGGGTGGCGGCTTCGGCAGGGCCGGGCTGCATTCGGTGGTGGAGCCGGCCGCGCTGGGCGTGCCGGTGCTGTACGGTCCGCGCCC
>VEPF01000473.1:1969-3904 GCA_012027055.1 Gemmatimonadota bacterium
GGCGGGCCGGGGCTGGACGGTCCGCGCCCAGGCGGTGCGCGCGAGGCCGGTGAGCTGGCGGCCGCGGGCGGCGGGCGGATCGTGCGGGAACGCGAGCTGACCGGGGCGCTGGCGCAACTGCTGCAGGAGCCGGCGGCGAGGCGCGCGGCGGGCGAGCGCGCGGCGGAATACTGCACGTTGCGGCTGGGTGGGGCCGGGGGTAACGCGGAACTGCTGCTGGCGCGGTTATGAAGGCCGCCTGGCGGCCAGGGGCCAGGGGCCAAGCGCAAACGACGGAATGCATGACACGGCGGCCGGACCGCGGGACGGGCTCGCGGGTTCTACTGAACATGCCCACACCTGTCCAGCTGCCGGCGGTGCTGCGCGAGTATGCGGACGGCCGGGCCGAGGTGGCGGTGGAGGCGGCTGATGTGGCGGGTGCGCTCGGCTTCCTCACGACCCGCCATCCGCGCCTGCGGCGTCACCTCTTCACCGAACAGGGCGGGCTGCGCCGAACTGGGCGGGCGGCGCCCGCACGTCAACGTGTACCTGAACCAGGACGAAGTGCGGGACCTGCCGGCCGGCCTGGCCACGCCGCTGGGCAGCGGCGATGTGCTCCTGATCCTGCCGAGCGTGGCGGGGGGCTGATGCACGACCTCACCCGCGCGGAGATCGCGCGCTACAGCCGGCACCTGGTGCTGGCGGAGGTCGGCTGGGAGGGGCAGGCTGCGCTCAAGCGGGCGCGCGTCGCGGTGGTCGGCACCGGCGGGCTGGGCTCGCCGGTCGCGCTCTACCTGGCTGCCGCCGGCGTGGGCACGCTGGGGCTCATCGACTTCGATGTGGTCGATGTCACCAACCTGCAGCGGCAGGTGCTGTTCGGGAGCGCGGACGTGGGGCGGGAGAAGGTGGCGGCGGCCGCGGCCCGGCTGCAGGATGCCAATCCGCACGTCGGCATCGAGCCGCACCCGGTGCGCCTCACGTCCGCGAATGCGCTCGAGATCCTCGGCGCCTACGACGTCGTGGTGGACGGCACCGACAATTTCCCCACCCGCTACCTGGTCAACGACGCCTGCGTGCTGCTGGGCCGGCCGTACGTCTACGGGTCCGTGCTCCGGTTCGAGGGCCAGGTCTCGGTGTTCGATGCGCGCACCGGCCCGTGCTACCGCTGCCTGTTCCGCGAGCCGCCGCCGCCCGGCCTGGTGCCGGGCTGCGCGGAGGGGGGTGTGCTGGGCGTGCTGCCCGGGATCATCGGGTCCGTGCAGGCGCTCGAGACCATCAAGGTGATCCTGGGCAAGCCCGACACGCTGGCCGGGCGCATCGTGGTCTTCGATGCGCTCCGCTTCCGCTGGCGCGAGCTGAGGCTGCGCAAGCACCCGGAATGCCCGGTGTGCGGCGCGCAGCCGAGCATCACGAAGCTCATCGATTACGACGTCTTCTGCGGCCTGGCGCCCGCGGTCCCGGACGAGCCTGATCCCGCGGCGATTCCCGAAGTCACCCCCGCCGAGCTGAAGCAGCGGCTGGATGCCGGCGAGCCGGTCACGATCGTGGACGTGCGTGCGCCGCTGGAGTGGGAGCTCGCGAACCTGGCGCGCTACGGGGCCCGGCACATCCCGCTGGAGCAGGTGGCGGAGCGCGCGCACGAGCTCGATCCGCGCGCCGAGATCGTGCTCTACTGCCGCTCCGGGGTGCGCAGCGCCGCGGCCGCGCGGCAGCTCCGCTCGCTCGGTTTCCCGCACGTGTGGAACCTGCAGGGCGGGATCGTGCGCTGGGCCCACGACGTGGACCGCGATGTCGCGGCGTATTGAGCCGCCCGCGCAGCCACGCGCATGAGCTCCGAATTCCGGGTGCGCTCGCGCCTCGTGCCGGGCCGGCGTTTCCTGCTACTGGCGGTGCTGCTCGTGCTGGGAGTGTCCGGCCTGGCCGCGACGGGGACAGGTCCGGCGGGCGGGATCGGCG
>VEPF01000008.1 GCA_012027055.1 Gemmatimonadota bacterium
AGCGAAACCTCGCCACGACCGTACCGCCCGGGCTGGCGCTCGGAGCGGGTGTCGGGGGGCTGGGCGATCTACGGGGAGCTGGTGGAGGCGGATGCCCGGTGGATGCAGCGCATGCTGCAGGCGCAGCCGCTGGCGGCAGTGGGGCAGCTGGCGGCCAGTGTGGCGCATGAGGTGGGAGCGCCGCTCACGGCGATCACGGTGGCCGTGGAGCAGCTGCTGAAGCGCGAGTGCGGAGTGTGCGCGGCGGGCAGCCACGATCTCGCGCTGGTGCTGCAGCAGACCCGGCGGATCGCGGTGCTGGCGCGCCGGCTGGTGGACCTGTTGAACGCGGAGCGGGCGATGGTGGCAGGGGGCGGCGCCGTGCGGGTAGCGACGCGAGCCCGGGGCAACTGGGTGGAGCTGTGCGTGAGCGATACGGGTCCGGGGATATCGGCGGAGGACCTGCCCAAGATCTTCCTGCCGTTCTTCTCGCGATCCGGCGGCACGGGGCTGGGCCTGCCGCTGGCGCGGCAGATCGTGCATGCGCACGGCGGAACGGTGGACGTGGACAGCAGGGTGGGCGGGGGAGCGAAGTTCACAGTGCGGATACCGGTGGCGACGCATGAATGACGAGAAGGCTGCCGCGACCAAGGGCCATGTCCTGGTCGTAGAAGACGAGGAGATCGTCCGCCAGCTGCTGGTGGGGCTGCTGAGAGAGGAAGGCTACTCGGTCGACGGGGTGGCGACCGGCGAGGAAGCGTTGAAGGTCCTGGACCGGGAGCTGTACGACCTGGTGCTCCTCGACCTGAATCTGCCCGGGATGCACGGGATGAACGTACTGGCGGCGGCGCCGGCGCTGCAGACGGACGCGCAGTTCATCGTCATGACCGCGTTCGGTTCGGTGGACAACGCGGTGGAAGCGATGAAGCTCGGCGCCTACGACTACGTGAGCAAGCCGTTCCGGACCGAGGAACTGCTGCTCACGCTGGATCGGGCCGCGCACGAGGCGGAGCTGCGGCGGGAGGTGGCACAACTCCGGCGGCACGCCGAGAACGGGGTCAGGGCGAAGATCGTGGGTCGCGCGCCCGCCATGGAACGGATGTTCGACATGGTGGAACGGGTGGCGCCGACGCGGGCCACGGTGCTGATCACGGGCGACACGGGGACGGGCAAGGAGCTGGTGGCGCGGGCGATTCACGAGATCTCGGACCGGGCCAGGAAACCGTTCGTGGCCATCAACTGCTCCGCCCTGCCCGAGACGTTGCTGGAATCGGAGCTGTTCGGGCACATGAAGGGCAGCTTCACGGGCGCGATCGCGAACAAGCGCGGGCTGTTCGAGGAGGCACAGGGCGGCACGCTGCTGCTGGACGAGATCTCGACCATCCCGCCGGCGATCCAGGTGAAGCTGCTGCGCGTACTGCAGGACCGGAAGGTGCAACGCGTGGGCGGGAGCCAGCCGATCGCCGTGGACTTCCGGCTGTTGGCGGCCACGAACGTAGATCTGGGCGAGGAGGTGCGCGCCGGGCGGTTCCGCGAAGACCTCTACTACCGGCTCAACGTGTTCCCGATCCGGGTGCCTTCGCTGCGGGAGCGCCGCAGCGACATACCGCTGCTGGCCAACTACTTCCGGCTGCGGTTCGCCCAGGAGATCGGCGTCGAGCCGCCGGAGATCTCGCCGGAGACGCTGGAGCGGATGGTGGATTACCCGTGGCCGGGCAACGTCCGGGAGCTGGAGAACTACATCGAGCGGGCGGTAATCATGTACACCGGGGCCCGCACCATACCGTTCGACCCACCGCTGCAGAACGGAGAGCACTCGGAGCGGGACCTGGTGCAGCAGGCGAAGCGAGAACGCTGGGACCTGGCACGCCTGGAGCGGGAGTACATCCTGGAGGTGCTGCACGACGCCGCCGGGCATCGCGGCCATGCGGCGGAAATCCTGGGCATCGACCGGCGCACGCTGTACCGCAAGTTGAAGCAGTACCAGGAGGAGGGTGTCTACCAGGGTGACATCCTGGAACCGGTGTAGCCCGCACCTGGCCTGGTAGGCTCACCGCTACCGGCCGCGCCGGGTGGACCGGCGCGGCCGGTTGCAGTCCGGGCCCGCGCGGCTACATTGGTCCGACGCCTGCCGCGCAGGCGCCTTCCCGCCCAGAGAGCACTCGAGACCACAGACCTACGACGAGGGAACGTCCATGCCCGGGATTCGGCCGCGCCTCCTGCCGCTGCTGCTGTTGGCGGCGGCGACCGTCGCGCAAGGCCAGACGACCGTCACCACTCCCCGCCAGCAGTTCGGCCACGTCATCGGCGCGGACTACGTCCTCCCGAACTACACGCAGTTCTCCGCCTACTGGGAGAAGCTCGCGCGCGAGTCGGAGCGGATGGTGCTGGACACCATTGGCCGGACCGCAGAGGGCCGACCGCAGCTGATGGCGATCATCACGTCGCCGGCCAACCACACCCGACTGGAACGTTACCGCGAGATCGCGCGGCGGCTGGCGCTGGCGGAAGGAACGGACGAGGCAACCGCGCGCCAGCTGGCGGCGGAAGGGCGGGCCGTGGTGTGGATCGATGGCGGCCTGCACGCGACCGAGGTGCTGGGCGCGCAGCAGTTGCTGGAGACCGTGTACCAGCTGGTCAGCCGGGATGACGAGGAAGTGCGCCGCATCCTGGACAACGTGATCGTGCTGGCGGTGCACGCCAATCCCGACGGGATGGAGCTGGTGTCCAACTGGTACATGCGGGAACCGGACTCGCTGAAGCGCAGCACCGGCGGCGTCCCCAGGCTCTACCAGAAATACGTCGGCCACGACAACAACCGCGATTCGTACGCCTCGACGCAGGTCGAGACGGAGAACATGAACCGGGTAATGTACCGGGAATGGTTCCCGCAGGTGATGTACAACCACCACCAGACCGGCCCGGCCGGAACCGTGATGTTCGCGCCGCCGTTCCGCGATCCGTTCAACTACAACTTCGACCCGCTCATCCCGGTGGGCATCGACCTGGTGGCGGCGGCCATGCACAACCGGTTCATCGCGGAGAACAAGCCGGGCGCGACCATGCGGACCGGCTCGAGTTACTCGACGTGGTGGAACGGCGGGGTACGCACCACGGCGTACTTCCACAACATGATCGGGCTGCTGACGGAGACGATCGGCAACCCCACGCCGATCACGATCCCGTTCGTGCTGTCCCGGCAGCTGCCGAAGGCGGACCTGCCGGATCCCATCGAGCCGCAGCCGTGGCATTTCCGCCAGTCGGTGGACTACTCGGTGAGCGCGAACTTCGCGGTCATGGACATCGCGGCCCGGTACCGCGACCAGTTCCTGTTCAACATCTGGCGCATGGGGATGAATTCGATCGAGCGGGGGAGTCGGGACTCCTGGACGGTGCACCCCCGCACGATCGCGGCCGCTCAGGCGGTGCTGACCGCCAACCGGCCGCCGGTCAGCGCCGATGAGGGTTTCCGCGGCGCCGGCACGGCGGCGGCGGGCACGCGGCAGGATTTCGAGCGGCTGCTGCGCGATCCCGCGGCGCGTGATGCACGAGGCTACATACTGCCAGCCGAGCAGCCGGACTTCCTGACCGCGGCCAAGTTCATCGACGCACTGCTCGAGGTGGGCATCACGGTGCACCGGGCGACGCGCGCGTTCGAGGTAAGTGGCAAGAGCTATCCCGCCGGTTCCTACGTGGTGAAGGCGGCCCAGGCCTTCCGCCCGCACGTGCTCGACATGTTCGAACCGCAGGACCACCCGGATGACATCCCGTATCCGGGGGCCGCGCCGACGCCCCCGTACGACAATGCGGGATACACGCTGGCGCTGCAGATGGGGTTCCAGTTCGACCGGATCCTGGACGATTTCGATGGCCCATTCGAGC
>VEPF01000027.1:0-3384 GCA_012027055.1 Gemmatimonadota bacterium
CCCCCACTGCTCCCGCCGCCGCCGGCCCCGGAAGAGGAAGAGCCGGAGGAGCTGGACTGGAGCTCATGGTGCTGCTCGCGGCGCTGGACATGTGCCCCAGGTCGCGCGTGAAGGCCGTTGCGCGGAACGCGGTACCGTCATAGCCGCTGTACCAGCGGGGCGGTTCGGCATACAGCGTCTCGAAGGCGGCGGCCCACTTGCCCTCCACTCGGAACGCCATGGCGTAAGGCAGGTAGCGCTCGAACAGCTCCGGTGAGGTGATCATTCTCCGGAAGCGCTCCTCCTCCACCTGGGCCAGGAACTGCTTGAATCCCAGGGCCTGCTCCTGCGCGCGCGCTCCCGCATCCGTCCGGGCGGCCATGAACGGCCCCCAGACGATGAAGATGATGCCGCTGAGCGCCAGGGCTGCGGTCAGCACGAGCGGCGTATACGACTGGGAGTCCTGCACCATCCCGTAGACGAAGGCCACGAACGCGGCCACGATCGAGAAGATCCCCGCCGCGATCCACCTGATCTTGGTGTCGCTGGGATTCCGGACGTAGTAGCCGGCCGCGATGAGCCGGTCGTACACCGCCTTGCGGATCGCCGGGAGGTGGCTGTAGAACCGGTTCGTGAGCGATGACAGCGCCACGCTGGCGAGCGTCTCGCCCGCTCCGGCCGCGTCGGACGGTGCGGGTCCGGTCTGCCCCAGCAGCGCGGCGAGCTGCGGGCTCGCGGCCGTCCACTGCGGCAGCCCGGACTGGAACAGCGCGTCCAGGTACAGTTGCTCGTGCGGCCGGAGCGACGTCCACTCCTCCCGGGGCTTCTTCAGGTGGAAGACGTACTCGGTCCGGGCGAAGATCCCCGGTTTCTCCGGGGCTCGCTTCTCGATGTGCACGTAGCCTCGCACCGCGAGGTCCACCAGCGTCGCGGTCAGGTCGTGCATCTGCGCCTTGTGGTCCACCAGCGTGCCCACCTCAGTCGGGCTCAGATCGGCGGGCGGCTCATACTGCACCGCGATGGCCCGCCGGGCCGGGTCCCGCCCGTACCTGCGCCACTTGCGGAAAGCCAGCAGGAAGGCCAGGAAGGGGATGACCGCCGGCCACCACAGCGCCAGGAAGCCGAGCAGCTTCGATGGGGGCGGGGGCCGCGTGACCACGCCCGGCGCCCAGCCCACCGCCGCGGTCAGCCCTTCGTAGGACCCCAGCGACTGCGTGGTCTCGAACGTCACCACGTTACTGTCGGCGCGGATCTCCACGTTCGTCGCGGTGGAACCGGAGTACCCAGTGTACCCCGCCGACTGCCGGGGCACCACGCCGGCGGGCAGGATGACCCGGGCGGTCGCTTTCTCGATGGGCACCTCCCAGGCGGTGCCGGTCACGTTCCAGTACAGCTCGTCCAGCGCGCCGACGTCGCTGCCTTCGGCAAAGAAGCGGAGCGCGTTCCGCACCCGGTACCGGAGTACCACCGTGCGGGTGGCATCCTGCGCGTCCGGGATCCAGATCCGGAAGCGCGTGGTCCAGCTGCCCTCGCTGGTGATCTCGTGCCGGAGTGTGTCGCCCGCCTCGTCCGTGATGCCGATGAGCTCGACCTTCAGCCGCTCGAGCCGGCCTTCGGCGGTCCGGTGCTCGAGTGAGAGATCGCGGTAGATGCCCTGCCACGCGCCGCTGAAGCGCGGGCGGATCGTCTCGGTGACTTCGAGCGTCCCATCCCGGTTCACGCGCAGGTCCGCGTCGTACCGCTCGAGGACCAGGGTGCGCTGGGCGGACAGGAACGAAGGGAACACCGTCAGGAGTCCGGCGAGAAGCAGTTGGCGGCCTGCGGTCATGGCCCGTGCGCATGGCCGAATCCGACGTGTGGTTTTCATGCGGCCTCCAAACACGGTTCGGGGGCGGGGGGGTCACCCTCATCCTGAACGGTTGGAAGGCGGCGGCGCAAGTTGCGGCGCGCGACCCGGCGAGCACCTGCGCACCGTTGTCGGTCGGGCGGTCGCGGCCCTGCCGGCCGCATTCCCGCTCCCGCCGCTTTCCCATACATTCAGCCGCGGCACGCGACGTCGTCGCCCGGCGTCCCCCGCACGCTCTCGGAACGCTCGAATCAGCCATGACTCAGCGGGCAGCCAGCCAGCCGTTCTCTCGCCCGCAGTGGCCTTCCTGCCGCCCGGACGTATGAAACGGTACCGGCTCCTTCTCCCGAGCCACTCGGTCCCGTGGCACGCCGCACTGCTCGTGGTCTGCGCCGCCGGGCTCGGCGCCTGTGCCGCCGACTCCAGCCCCACCGGGGTGAAGCCCGACACCGCGAACGCCGTCCCGGCCGACACCATGCCGCTTCGGCACTATGCGCAGCTGCGCGGGCGCTACATCGGCGCGGCCACCGGCACGGTGCTGACCATGCCCGGCGATTCCGGTACCAAGCTCCGCGCCATCGTGACACGCGAGTTCGACATGCTGTGGACCGGCCGGTTCATGAAGATGGACTACCTCCGCCCTATCCGCCTGGCCTACAACTACACGGACGCGGATTCGGTGGTGGCCTTCGGGAAACGGAACGGCATGGTGGTGCGAGGGCACACCCTGGTGTGGCACTCGCAGGTGCCTGCCTGGGTCACCAGCGGCAATTACCCGGCGGACACGCTCCGGGCCATTCTCAGGGACCACATCGAGCAGGTCATGATCCACTTCAAGGGCAAGCTGGCGGCCTGGGATGTGGTCAACGAGGCCATGGGAGACGACGGCACGATCCGCTCGACGCTG
The DNA here is from genome assembly GCA_012027055.1 of Gemmatimonadota bacterium. Lineage (GTDB taxonomy): Bacteria > Gemmatimonadota > Gemmatimonadetes > Longimicrobiales > RSA9 > VEPF01. The sequence goes on from VEPF01000027.1 coordinate 2,733, forward strand.
TGGTTCGGCAGTCTGGGGCCCGACTATATCGAGCAAGCGTTCCGCTGGGCGAGGGCCGCGGACCCCGACGTGCCCCTGTACTACAACGACTACGGCATTGAGACGATCAACGCCAAGTCGAACGCCGTCCACGCGCTGCTGAGCGACCTGAAGGCGAAGGGTGTGCCCATCGACGGCATCGGCTTCCAGTATCACTACGAGGCCCAGAGTGCCCCGACCGCCGATCAGGTCGTGCCCAACTTCGCGCGCTTCGCTGCACTCGGTCTCAAGATCCAGATCACGGAAGCGGACCTGCGCGTGCGCGTGCAGAACGGCATCGCCAGTCCGGCGGACCTGCAGCTACAGGCGGCCGCATACCGGGAAATGGTGAACGCCTGCCTGCGCACCGTAAACTGCAATGCCATTGAGATCGAGGGCATCTACGACGGCCAGGCCTGGGTCCCGGATCCCACGACCTGGGGCGCACCCGTGCTCTTCGATGTCTTCATGCGGCCCAAACCGGCCTACTACGCCGTGAAGGCAGCGCTCGCCGGCAACTGAGAGGGCAAGTGCCGCGCCTCCAGCCGCGGTGCACCCGGGCCACGAGTGCCCGGAAACGGCCGCCGATCGCGGCCCGGGATGCAGAGAGGGGAGGGCGCCGGGGCCCAACCCA
>VEPF01000027.1:3430-3841 GCA_012027055.1 Gemmatimonadota bacterium
CGCGGCCCGGGATGCTGAGTGGGGTGGGCGCCGGCGCCCTCCCCTCCGCTATCTCGTACGGCCCGGAAATGATGTCAGGCGATCGATGCCGCGTAGATGCTCTGGATGGTCGCGTCCAGCGCGGCGTCGAACTCCGCGGCGCTCTGGGCCGCGTGCAAACCCTCGGTCAGCGCGCGCGAGAAGCTCGCGATCACGCCCGGGTTCCGCGCCAGCTTCGCGGTGGCCTCGTCCCGGCTGTAGCCGCCCGAGAGCGCCACGACCTTCAGCACCTTCGGATGGTTCGCCAGCTCGCCGTAGAAGCCATCGACCTCGGGCAGCGTCAGCTTGAAGATCACGGTCTGGCCCGACGGGATGCTCTCCAGTCCGGCCAGCCGCTTCGCCTTCAGCGCCACTTCGGCCGCCGCCAAGACG
>VEPF01000210.1:0-303 GCA_012027055.1 Gemmatimonadota bacterium
CGTCGCGCACCCGGACCCGGCCGGCAACATCTGGACGATCCCCAGGTAGATCCCCGGCAACCTGCGCGACGATGATGGCAACGGCTACGTTGACGACGTGCACGGCTGGGACTTCATCGGCGGAGCGGACGGTCGCGACGTGGATGTGGACACCTTCGAGGTGACGCGGCTCTTTGCGGCCTGCCAGCGGAGCGAGAGCGTCGGCAACGGTACCACCGCCGGCGCCGGCTCGGGCACACCCCGTCCCGCGGAAAGCCCCGCGGTGGCGGCGGAGTTCCGGAAGCGCGTGGGCAAGTACCGCGG
>VEPF01000210.1:313-3825 GCA_012027055.1 Gemmatimonadota bacterium
GCGGCGCTGGGGCAGTTCACGGCGCTGCTGCGGGGCGCGTTGATCGGAGACAGCCTGACGCTCGCGGCCGTGCAGCGGCTGCGGCCGCTGCGTCCGGAGGTGCGGCAGGCGCAGGCGGCCTACCTGCAGCTGGCCGACCTGGGCTACTCGCCGGAGGACATTGCCCGGGAGCTGGCCACGGTGAACGACGACGTGCAGTACGGCCTGGACCCGGAGTTCGATCCCCGCCCGATCGTGGGAGATGACTACGCCGATCCCGCGCAGCGGGCCTACGGCAACGCGGACGTGACCGGCCCGGACGCGAGCCACGGCACGGGCGTGGCCGGGATCATTGGTGCGGAGCGCGGCAACGGCCTGGGCGAGGATGGCATCGCGCCGGCGGTGCGCATCATGGTAGTGCGCACGGTGCCGAACGGTGATGAGCGCGACAAGGACGTCGCCAACGCGATCCGCTACGCCACCGACAACGGCGCGCGCATCATCAACATGAGCTTCGGCAAGTCGCACTCGCCCTTCAAGCAGGTGGTGGACGACGCGGTGAAGTACGCGACGTCCCGCGGCGTGCTGCTGGTGCACGCGGCCGGCAACGATGCGGCCGACCTCGCGATCGAGCCGAACTACCCGGCCGCGAAGTACCTGGATGGCGGGCAGTCCGACACCTGGCTGGAGGTGGGCGCATCCGGCTGGAAGGGCCCGTCCGGGTTGGCGGCGGACTTCACCAATTACGGCGCGCAGCAGGTGGACGTGTTCGCGCCGGGCGTGGACATCCACACCACGAGCGTGCACCAGGGCTGGCAGCGGGGCTCCGGGACCAGCTTCGCGGCCCCGGTGGTGGCCGGCGTGGCCGCGCTGATCATGGCCTACTACCCGGCGCTGGACGCGCGCGCCGTGAAGCAGGTGATCCTCGATTCGGCGACGCCGCTTCGCGACCGGCTGGTCGTGCGCCCGGGCACGCCCGGCGAGCAGGTCCGTTTCGGGGCCCTGTCCCGCACTGGCGCCGTGGTGAACGCGTACGCCGCGCTCCGGCTGGCGGCCGAGCGCGCAGGTTTCGTCGCACACTGATGCGAGAGCCGCCGCCTCGCGGTTGCGGGGCGGCGGCTCTCGGTGGCCCGACTGCCCGGGTCAACGCGCGACCCGCGGAGGCGGGAGCTTCTCCTCCACCAGTTCCAGGCCGGGCGCGGCCTCCAGTTGGTACCCCTGCGCGCCGCTGATCCAGTACGGATCGGCCCGGCTCAGGTCGACGGTGTAACCCAGGTCAGCGAGCGAGGCGATGGTGATGGCACTCAGCGGATTCGGTGTGCCCGCCGCCGAGATCCACCCGGTCATCAACTCCGTCCCGAATACCGACTCTCGCCAGTGCAGGTCCCGGGTCCCGCCGCCTCCGGTGTTCTCGACAGGCACGCCGGCCGGGGTGCCGCCGCCTGCAAGGACGAAACGGGAGCGGGCGCCGGCGCCGGTGAAGATGGGATCGTCCGTGCCGGCACCCACCAGCAGGCCGAAGGAAGACCAACTGGTGCCGATGCCGAGCACGTGCCCCATCTCGTGCAGGATCACGTCCGCCAGCCGACCACTCACCTCCAGCGCGTCGAGGTCCGCGGTGTCGAAGCGCATGCGCCCGAGCACCGGCAGGCCGCCGGAATCGCGCACGTAGCACGGCCCCGCGCTGCCGAGCACCGAGCCGACTCCATCGATCGGCTCGAGCCAGACCAGGATCACCAGGTCATCGATGATCCGGTTGAAGGCGGGGCTGCCGGTGCCGCAACTACTGGCAGGCGCGTCCAGCAGCAGGTCCGCGACGTCGGCCGTGATGATCCCCTCCCAGCGGGCGGCGGCGCTCTCGAAGGCCTGCCGCTGCACGGGCGTGGTCTCGGTGAGGAACTGGATCTCGATGTCGAAGGCCGGCGGGGGCGGAGCGTATTCGACGCCCGTGCTGCGGAAGGTCACGGAGCCGATCCCGGGCGCGGTGGCCACGAGCGTGTTCACACCGGCTGTGTCGGCCAGCACCCAGCGGTCCACAGACGCGGTCCCGCTGGCGGCCGTGGTCTGAGTCGCGCCGGTGATGCTGCTTCCCGGTGAGGGCTCGAAGTTGACGGTAATGCCGCCCACCGGGTTGCCGTGGAGGTCCGTGACCCGCACGGTCGGGCGGACCGGCACCGCGGTGCCGGCCGTCACGATCTGCAGGTCGCCGGCCACCTTCACAATCCGAGCGGCCGGACCGGTCAGACCGGTGGCGTTGAAGATGGCGGATGTCACCCCCGTGATGGACGCGACCAGGCGGTTCCCACCGGCCAGGGGGCCGAGTGTCCAGCCCCCGACGGTGGCCACCCCATCCAGGCCGGACACGACCGTGCCGCCATTCACGGTGCCGTTGCCGACCGTCGCGGTGAACCGGACCGCCGCGCCCGCCACCACATTCCCGCCGGCGTCCCGCACCAGCACCGCGGGTCGGACCGGCACGGGCGTGCCCGCCACCGCCGCCTGGCCCTGCCCCGCCACGATCTCCAGGACGGCGGGTCCTCCGGGGGTGGCCGTGGCGCCGAAGGTGACCAGCAGGCTGCCCGCCCTGGCCTCCAGCGTCTGGGTGCCGGCCAACAGCCCCAGCCGCCAGCCGCCCACGCGTGCCACGCCCAACGCGTCCGAGCGTGCCACGGCGCCGGTCACGGTGCCGCTGGCCGCGGAGAACGTGACCTCCGCGTTCGGCACCGGGTTGCCGTAGCCGTCGCTCACCAGGACGGCCGGTGCCACCGCCAGCAGCTGGCCGGCCCCGCCCGTCTGGCCAGCGCCTGCGTCCCGGGCCAGCGCCGCCGCCGGACCGGGCGTGCCGGTGGCGCTGAAGACGGCCGGCAGGGCGCCGGTGACGCTGGCGGTGAGCCGGTTGCTGCCCACGCGCGTGCCGAGCGTCCAGCCGCCGACCCGGGCCGTGCCGCCGGCATCGCTCAGGACGGATGCACCGGTCACCTGGCCCGATCCCTCGGTGACGGAGAACTGGACGGTGGCCCCCGCTACGGCATTGCCGAAGGCATCGCGCACCACCACCGCGGGCGGAATCGCGACGGCCTGTGCCACGGTGGCGCTCTGGCCATCGCCGGTCAGCACCTGCAGGCTCGCTGGCGCCCCGGCCGAAGCCTCCGCAGTGAGCGTGAGGTTCAGGCTGCCCAGCACCACCAGGAGCGTCTGGGTGCCGGGACGCGGTCCGAGCGTCCAGCGCACGCGCGCCACGCCTTCCGCGTCCGTGCTCGCCGAAGATTGCGCCACTTCACCGCAATCGGGTCCGGGCGCGAAGCCCACCGCGACCCCTGCCACCGGGTTGCCGAACGCGTCCTGCACCACCACGCCGGGCAAGGGCTCGAAAGCCTGGCCGACCACACCCCGCCCGCCGGCGCCGTTCGCCTTGAGCGCCGCCGGTGGTCCGGCGCTGGCCGTGACCGAAACGGCGGCCGCCGCCACGCCCGCGGAGGTGGCCTCGAGAGTGTTAGTGCCGGGTCGCTGGCCCAGCACCCAGGCGCCTGGAC
>VEPF01000040.1 GCA_012027055.1 Gemmatimonadota bacterium
AGGACCAGCAGTGGCTGCAGCAGCGTTCTCATGCGGACCTTCCGGGTTGTGCGTTGACCCTGCGACACCTGCAGGCAAGTTAATGCACGTAGGGTACGCGCGCCGGCACAGGATCGGCGCCGGCGTAGGTCAGGGATTTCGGAGCCGATGGGAGGGCGGCCCGCGCGGCGCGGGAATGTTCCCGAAGACCATCCGGTGCACCGCCTCGTAGCGAGGATCGCCGGCCAGGCTGGGCAGCCAGTTGATGAGCATGTGGACCACGCTGCCTTCGTGATTGCGCGCCGACTGCTCCAGCAGGTCGAGCGCCCCGGCGCGGTCTCCGGCCGCCAGACGCGCCCCGGCCATGACGCCCGCCTCGACAGTCTGCCGTCGCGACATTTCCTGGAGTGGCACGGGCCGGGAGTCGCGCCGGGTCGTCCTGCAGAGGGCCAAGTTCGTCTCAGTAGCGCAGGTTCGCCACCCAGATGTCGCTCTGGTATTCCGCCACCGTGAGATAAAGCCGGTCGGGACCGATGCTGAGCTGGCCGCCGAACGGGGAGTCGAGCGCCGGATCATCGAACGCGATCACCTGCCGGGCCAGACCGCCGCCGGCGGGCATCGCCCAGATACCCCGCCGGCCGTCCCGGTGCACCGCCCCGAAGTACAGGGTGCGCCCGTCCCGGGAATAGCGGGCGTCGGGCCCGATATTGCCGAGCCCGTTCGTGGCAGCCAGATCGTAACGCCAGAGAACCTGTCCCTTGCCGTCCCGGGACACCACGAACATCGACGGTAGTGGCATCCCGGCGGAAGTCCCGGATTCACCCACCAGCTGGCCTAGCACGCCCTGGCCGCCGGGCGCCCATTCGAACACCAGGGCAGCGAAGTCGGTCAGCGGCACCGGCTTGCCCCAAACGGCGCGGACACTGTCGCGGGAGATGGCCCAGATCTCACAGCGAATCTTCGGACAGGAGAAGAAGGCCAGGCTGAGCCCGTCCGGTGACCACCGGGGATTGTAGCTGCCCGCTCCCGGGGCTGGAGTGCAGGTGAGCTCCCGCGGCACGCCTCCATCGGCCGGGCTTACCGCCACCTCCCACAGGCCGCCGACACACGCCGGGTCCTCAATGGAGTAGGCGATCTCCCTGCCATCGGGCGACCAGCGAGGGCCCCACTCGGTTCTGGCGAGGTCGGCTACCGGGACGGGCTCACCCCCGGCCAGAGGCATCCGGTAGATGTCCGGCTTCCCGCGGCGGTTGCTGTCGAATGCCAGCCACCGGCCGTCGCGCGAAACGTCGTGCTCCCAGATCATCTGGCTGCCACTCGTCACGGCCTCCCCGTCGGCAATCGAGACCGGGGCTGGTCGGGCCAGCGGGTACGACCAGACGTTCTGACGGACCGTGAACTTCGCCCAGGCGAGCTTCCGGGCGCCGACCGAGTACGAGATCGAATGCGGGTCCGGAACCCCGGGGATGATCCGTGGCTCTCCCCGCGCTCCCCGCGGCCCCACCTCGACGACGAACACACTCCGCGGTCCGTCACGGATGGACACGAACCACTGGTGGCGAGCAACGCGCCACGCGCGGCTGACGTTGAAGTGGTCGTACGTCACTACCGGCTGCGGCTCCCCGCCGTCTGCCGCGACCACCCAGATTGACGAAGCGATGTCGTTGCCGTTGACCAGCCACTGGAAGTTGGTGTTGACGTAGGCGATCCATTTGCCGTCGGGCGACCACGCCAACGAATGGAGGCCGGTGAAATCGCTGGAGTCCACCGCGCCGCGCCGCTCGATCGTGTCGCCGGGGAGTGCGCTGAAGATGGTGTCGGCCACCACGAACGCGACGCGCAATCCGTCCGGCGACCATGCGGCGTAGCTCGATCGGGCGCGCGGCGGCAGCACGGCCGGTCGGACCGCTCCACCCAGCTTCCCGGCCTCGTGCCAGCTGCAGGCACGCCATCCCAGGTAGCTGTCCATGTGGATGCGGTTGCCGGCGCAGCCGGCACACCGCACGAAATCGCCATCCGCGCTCCAGGCCGGGAGCCACTCGACCCGCAGCGCCGGGTCGGCCAGCCGAACATCGCCGCCGCCCGCGACGTTGGCCGTGCTCTTGATCACGAGACGCGGCGAGCCGATGGCGCCGGCCGCGAACGCGACCTCACGTCCGTCAGGCGAGATGGCGGGCAGGTACTCGACACCCGGATCGGTGGTGACCGCCGTGATGTTCGAGGCCGTGACGTTGAGCGGCCGGGGCAGCAGGAGCCTCAAGACCACCAGGCCGCCGATCATCGCCAGCACGGCGAACCCAAGTGCCGCGAGCGCCAGGCGTCGCTTCCCCCCGGGCCGCCTGGCCGCCACGCGGCGAGAGTCCAGCGTCATGCCGCCGCTCGGTGTCGCCAGGGACTCGAGTACCGTGAGCAACTCTTCGGCGCGCTGGGGACGGTCCGCCGGCTTCTTCGCCAGGCACCGCATCACCAGCGACGCCAGCGCCGGCGGCACCGTATCCCGCCGCTCCGTCACCGGCACCGGCGCTTCCGTCACCTGCGCGGCCAGCAGCGCCCGCGGCGTGCTGCGCGTGAACGGCGGATCGCCCGTGAGCATCTCGTACGCCAGTACACCCAGCGCGTAGATGTCCGCCCGATGGTCCGTCTGCGCGTCACCCGCCGCCTGCTCCGGCGCCATGTAGGCCGGGGTCCCCAGGGCCACGCCCGCGGTCGTCAGGCGTTGCTCCCCCGCGGCGTCGCCCAGCGCCTTCGCCACCCCGAAGTCGGCCACCAGGGCATGCCGCCCCGAGAGCATGATGTTCTCGGGCTTGAGGTCGCGGTGCACCACCCCCAGGGCGTGCGCCGCCGCCACTCCGTCCACCACGTCGCGGAGGATCCGCACCACATCGGCGATCGGCAGCTCGCCTTCCCGCGCGAGCCGCGTCCGGAGGGTGGGCCCCTCCACATACGGCATCACGTAGTACAGCAGGCCGGCCGCTTCCCCAGCATCCAGCATCGGCAGGATGTGCGGGTGCTGCAGGCGGGCGGCAATCTGGATCTCGCGCTGGAACCGCTCGGCGCCGAGCGTGGCGGTGAGGTCGGGGCGGAGGACTTTGAGAGCGACGGAGCGTTCGTAGCGCACGTCGTGCGCGAGGTAGACCGTGGCCATCCCACCCCGCCCCAGCTCGCGCTGGATGGCGTAGCGGTCCGCCAGGGCCGCCGTCAGTCGCTCGAGGTCAGGTTCGCTCACGTGGCACCCGCGCTAAGATGGCGCCCCCACCTTGCGCGGGCCAGCAACCCGACGCGTCAGAAGCCGATCTCCACCCCGAGCCTCGCCCCCATCGGTGCCTGGTAGCTCACCGGCTTCCTGTAGGCCGGGTTGGGGGATGCCGGGTTGCCGTATTCATCGAGGGCCGTGTAGCGCACCTCGTCGACGACGGTGGCACGGCGGGGGTTGCCCACGTGCAGCACGTCCAGCACGATCCGGCTGCGCGGGCCCCTCGCCGGGCTCAGCGTGTACGCGAGCCGCAGGTCCAGGTTCCACAGGGCCGGAGTGCGGCCGGCGCTCCCGCGCGGGACCACGAACACCGGAGTGGACAGCTCGAAATCGGCGTCGGGCGCGATCGCGGTGAGCGGCGAGCCCGAACCGGCGGAGAAGAACGCCCCGCTCTCGAGCCCGAACTTGAAGCGGTAGGCGCCGCTGAGCTTGACCAGGTGGGTCCGGTCGTTGGGCAGCAGCCCGGAGCTGTTGGCCGCCTGCGCCGGGACCACCAACGCCTGGTTCTGCCCGGGGGTGGGTGGGAACCCGGCGAAGTCCGAGGAATACCCCCCGGGGTAATTGCCCCAC
>VEPF01000345.1 GCA_012027055.1 Gemmatimonadota bacterium
GCTTGCTCCCCGTTATTTGGGCGCGGTGGCCGGCGGCCGCCGGGCACGAGAGGGCGGCGCGCAGGCCGGCACCGAGCCGGAGCGCGCGGACCGCGGGACCGGTCATGAGCCCGCTGGTGCTGCGCCCAATGTGCCACTCAACGAAGGAGGTGATCCTTGTCCAGTCCGAGTTCCAACCGTAACCCGACACGGGCAAGCGATCGCCGCTTCGGCGCCTAGCCGAGACTAGCGATCAGGCCACATCCGCTACGACGGCCGCGCGCATCGCGGCATCGCGTCGGGTTGCGGAACTCAGAGCGCCGCCGGACAGCAGTCCGGCGGCGCTCGTGTTTTCCCGTCCGGTCTGCTGGACCGGGCGCGCGGTGCTGCCTAGCTTGCCGGCGTCGGCCATCACTCCGAACCGGGAACTCTCATGTCCGTCACGCTACCCGACATCTCCCGCCCGCCGCTGACGCTGCTGACGGAAGAAGAGCAGATGTTCCGTGACACCGTGCGGCAGTTCGCGCACGAGCACGTCGCCCCTTTGACCATGCAGATGGATCAGGCCGGGAAGCTGGATCCGGGACTGATCCGGCAGTTGTTCGAGCTCGGGCTGATGGGCATCGAGGTGCCCGAGAGCATGGGCGGCGCCGGCTCGTCCTTCTTCACCGCGGTGCTGGTGGTGGAGGAGCTGTCGCGCGTGGATCCCAGCGTGGGCGTGCTCGTGGACGTGCAGAACACGCTGGTCAACAACTGCATGTTGCGCTTCGGGTGCGAGCAGCTGAAGCAGCGCTTTCTGCCGCGGCTCGCAGGCGCGGTGGTGGGCGCGTACGCGCTTTCCGAAGCCGGCTCCGGCTCGGATGCCTTCGCGCTGCAGACGCGCGCGACGCGTACCGGCGATGGCTGGCTGCTGGACGGCCGCAAGCTGTGGATCACGAACGGCGGGGAAGCGGAGGTGTTCATCGTCTTCGCCAACGCCGACCCGGAGCAGGGCTACCGGGGCATCACCGCGTTCGTGCTGGAGCGGGGCACGCCCGGTTTCTCGGTGGGGAAGAAGGAGGACAAGCTGGGGATCCGGGCATCGTCCACGGTGGAACTGATCATGGACCAGTGCCCGGTGCCCACGTCGAACGTGCTGGGCGAGATCGGCAAGGGTTACAAGATCGCGATCGAGACCCTGAACGAGGGACGCATCGGCATTGGCGCGCAGATGCTCGGTCTGGCGCAGGGCGCGCTCGACCACACCGTCCGCTACGTGCAGGAGCGCGAGCAGTTCGGGCGCCCGATCGCGGACTTCCAGGGCGTGCAGTTCCAGCTGGCGCAGATGCGCGTGGAGCTGGAAGCCACCCGGTTGCTGGTCTACAACGCCGCCCGGCTCAAGGATGCCAGCCAGCCGTTCCTGGAGGAGGCGGCCATCGCGAAGCTGTTCTCGTCCCAGGCGGCGCAGCGCATCGCTTCCCTGGCCATCGACCTCTTCGGCGGTTACGGCTTCACCAGGGAGTATCCGGTCGAGAAGCTGTACCGCGACTCGAAGATCGGCACGATCTACGAGGGCACCAGCAACATGCAGCTGCAGACCATCGCCAAGTACATGCTGCGCTGAGAGCGCGGCGGCGTGCGCCGCGCGGCCACGGGCCCGGCGCCGGCCGGGCACCAGGCCGGGCGCGGTGATACCCGGTCCCGGGAGAGCGTGAGATGGCCGCAGAACCGATGGGCGGCGGGGCGGTGGCACCGGCAGCCGACGAGCGCGAGGCGCGCCAGGTGGCGGAAGCGGCGCGCGAGACGGAGTGGGCGCAGCCGAGCTTCGTGCGGGAGCTGTTCCTGGGGCATCTCCGCCTGGACCTGATCAATCCGCCGCCGCAGCCCGATCCCGAAGAGCAGCAGCGGGCGGCGGTGTTCCTGGACCGCGTACGCCAGCTCACGGCGACGGTGGATACCGGGGCCATCGAGAAGAGCGGCCGCGTTCCCGAGGACCTGATCCGGCAGCTGCGCGAGCTGGGCGCGTTCGGCATCAAGATCCCGCAGGAGTACGGCGGCCTGGGGCTCTCGCAGACCAGCTACAACCGCGCCATCGCGATCATCGGTGCGCGCTGCGGCGCGCTGGGCGTGCTGCTCTCGGCGCACCAGTCCATCGGCGTGCCGCAGCCGCTCAAGCTGTTCGGCACCCCCGAGCAGAAGCGGAAATACCTCCCCCGTCTCGCCGCCGGCGCGATCTCCGCGTTCGCGCTGACGGAGCCGGATGTCGGTTCCGATCCCGCGCGCATGACCGCGACCGCGGAGCCTACGGAGGACGGCACCGCGTACATCCTCAACGGCGAGAAGCTGTGGTGCACGAACGGGCCAATCGCCGAACTGCTGGTGGTGATGGCCCGCACGCCACCGCGGCCGGGGAGCACCCGCCGGGGCATCACCGCGTTCATCGTCGAGGCGGACAGTCCGGGCGTGGAGGTGGCGCACCGTCTCGAGTTCATGGGCCTCAAGGGCATCGAGAACGGGGTGGTCCGCCTGCGCGACGTGCGGGTACCCCGGGAGAACGTCATCTGGGGCGAGGGCAAGGGACTCAAGCTGGCGCTCACGACGCTCAACACCGGCCGGCTCACGGTCCCGGCCAGTGCCGCGGCCGCGGCCCGCTGGTGCGTCGCCGTGGCCCGGCAGTTCGCGGCCGCGCGCGAGCAGTGGGGCGCGCCCATCGGCAAACACGACGCGGTGGCCCAGAAGCTGGGGCGCATGGCCGCGCTCTCGTTCGCCATGGAGGCGGTGAACCAGCTGGCGTCCGGGCTCGCGGACGCAGGCCGGTCCGACATCCGCCTGGAGGCCGCCATTGCCAAGCTGTTCAACAGCGAGGGCGCCTGGCGCAGCATCGACGACCTGATGCAGATCCGCGGCGGCCGGGGTTACGAGACGGCCGAGTCCCTCGCGGCCCGCGGCGAGGCCGCCATCCCCGTCGAGCGGGTCATGCGCGACCTGCGCATCAACCTGATCTTCGAGGGGTCGAGCGAAATCATGCGCCTGTTCATCGCCCGGGAGGCGGTCGATCCGCACCTGCGCAGCGCCGGCGCCATGATCGATCCCCGGGCTCACACCGGCGACCGGGCCCGGGGCATGCTCGGCCTCACGGCGCACCTGGCCGGGTGGGTGCCGGGCCTCGTGGTCGGCAGGGGCGGCATGCCCGGCGCCTACGGCGAGTTCGGCCGGCTCGCGCGGCACCTCCGCTACGTGGAGCGGGCCGCGCGCAAGCTCGGGCGTACCCTCTTCCTGGCCATGGGCCGCTTCGGGCCCGGGCTGGAAAAGCGCCAGTCCGTGCTGTTCCGGCTGGTCGATGTGGGCACCCAGCTGTTCGCCATGTCCGCGGTGTGCGTCCATGCCCACGCGCTGGTGCGCGCGAACCCGGGCGAGCGCGGACCGATCCGCCTGGCCGACCTATACTGCCGGCACGCGCGCGCGAGCATCCGGCTTTCGTTCCGCGGCGTGTTCCGCAACGATGACCGGATCACCTATCGCGTCGCCCAGGAAGTGCTCCAGGGCCGGCACGCCTGGCTCGAAACCGACCTGCCGCCCGTCGCCTGAGCCGCCTCCGAGCCCGACCGACCCCGCAACGCAGCCGACCGGGTTCAGGCCAGCGGCCCGCGGTCCGTGTTCCTGACCTCCCGGATCCACAGCTGGTAGTCGATCGCGGCCGCCAGCGCGGCCTCGATGCTCCGCACCATGTCGGGTTCGCTGACCTCCCGTTTGGCCCGGTCCACCAGGCGTGGATCCAGGTAGAAGGTGTAAGCGCGGCGGGGCAGCAGGTGGCGCCGGCGGTGGCTTTGCACATCGG